>NZ_JAGKRI010000086.1:0-8279 GCF_017939255.1 Aeromonas sp. Prich7-2 | reverse complement strand
ACAAGAAAATCTCTTTTCTGGTCTGACGGCGCTTACTGCTGAATTCACTGTCGGCGAAGGTGAGCTGATGACTCATGATGAACCCTTTTTCATGGCTCCAGATGACAAACATGATCTCATATCAGGGACTTGTTCGCACCTTCCCTGAGTCAGCCGAGAAGAATTTCCCCGCTTATTCGCACCTTCCCGAGATCAATACCAATAAGCGCAACGTTTTCCATGATGGCCTCTCCTGAAAGAAAAACACCCTGTCAGCGTACCGCTCACAGGGTGGGGGTGACCATCTCATTAGACCCGGGCCTTGGCCCGGGTCTTTGCATGTCAAGGGGTGGACTCAGCGCGGAGGCAGACCCAGCAGGGCACGCAGCTGGTGCGCGGTGGCCTCGACCGCCGCCCAGTCGCGGTCAGTGACGGTGACGTGGCCCATCTTGCGGCCGGGGCGGGCTTCGCCCTTGCCATAGAGGTGAAGGTGCACCCCGGGCAGGGCCAGGGCACCGGCCCAGTCCGGGGTGCCGTCTTGCCACAGATCACCGAGCAGGTTGAGCAGGATGGCGGGTTGCACCTCGGCTTTTGCCGGCAGGGGCAGATCGCACAGGGCGCGTACCTGCAGCTCAAACTGGCTGCAGCCGGCGTTGTCGATGCTGGGATGACCCGAATTGTGGGGGCGGGGCGCCATCTCGTTGACCAGCAGCTGGCCGCCGACCAGGAAGAACTCCACCGTCAGCACGCCCACGTAGTCGAGGGCGGCGATGATGTGCTCGGCGATGCGCTGGGCCTCGGCCTCCAGGGCGGGCACGTTGGCCGGGGAGCGGGTCTGATCCAGGATGCCGCCGCTGTGCCAGTTCTGCACCAGGGGCAGGGCGCTGATGGCACCGCTTGGGCTGCGCGCCAGCGTCAGGGCAAACTCCCCTTCCAGTGGCAGGCGTTTTTCCAGCACGCAGGGTACGCCGCTGGCGGCCAGAGCCGCCGGCAGCTCGCTGGCCTGGTGAATGGTCCACTGCCCCTTGCCATCGTAGCCCTCGCGGGCGGTCTTGAGGATGGCGGGGAAGAGGTCGCTTGGCAGGGCGGGCAGCGGCTCGCCGGGCAGCAGGGTCAGGTTCGGGGCGACCGGTACGCTGGCGCGGGTCAGGAAGGCTTTCTCTTCCCGGCGATCCTGACAGACACGTACTGCGCTCGCGGCCGGGCGCACCGGCTTGTGCTGCTCCAGCAGGGCCAGGGAGGTGGCGGGCACGTTCTCGAACTCGCAGGTGATGGCATCACATCGGCGGGCCAGTTCGGCCAGGGCATCGGCGTCGTCATAGGCTGCGATGATCTGATCGTCGGCGGCGGCGCCGGCGATGCTGGCGGGATCCGGATCCAGCACGATGACCTGATAGCCGAGGCGGTGGGCAGACATCACGAAATAGCGGCCGAGCTGGCCGCCGCCGAGCATGCCGAGGGTAGCGGGAGGCAGTATCATGCCGGCTCCTCCAGGGTGAGGGCCAGCACCCGATCGCGCTCCTTGGCGCGGAAGCCGTCGAGCTGCTGATGATAACGGGGAGCGTCGCCGTCCTGAGCGACGGAGAGCAGGGACACTGCAAACAGGCCGGCGTTGGCGGCACCCGCCTCGCCGATGGCGAAGGTGGCGACCGGTACGCCCTTGGGCATCTGCACGATGGAGAGCAGGGAGTCCATCCCCTTGAGCTGGCGGGTCGGGATCGGCACGCCCAGCACCGGAATCGTGGTCTTGGCGGCCAGCATGCCCGGCAGATGGGCGGCACCGCCGGCACCGGCGATGATGGCGCGCAGGCCGCGTTCGCGCGCACTGGCGGCATATTCAAACAGGAGATCCGGGGTGCGATGGGCGGATACGACGCGCGCTTCATAGGGCACGCCGTGCTCCTTGAGGATGCGGGCGGCGGCCTGCATCACGGGCCAGTCAGAGTCGGAGCCCATTACCAGGCCGATCAGGGGAGGGGTGCTCATTACTACTCCTTGCAGTCAAACGTTTGTCTCTGGTTGGCAAAACAAGCCGGCATGCCGGCTCAGAATTTCTCGGGTCGCACTATTTCGACCGTTTGCAGGAACGCAATCATAGCGTAATCGGGGTAGTAACGGATCTTAATATGTTCCATCAATCGTTCGGCCTGCTCGCGAGTGCAGATCGCCTCCAGCCTGATATTGCCGCTTTCACTCCAGCTGGCGTTGCGTTCGCCATGGTCTCCCCGGCCCCGGGCATCGGTGATGGTATAGCCGCGCAACCCTTCTCGGGTCAGGGTGCGCAGCAGGGTGGGTTCCAGGGTGGCCTCTGTCACTATGGTCAACAGGGTGCGGGTCTCGGTCTGCATATGGCTACTCCATGAAGTGGCGGGCCCAGCTGTGGTAGAGCGGGATCCCCAGCATGATGTTGAACGGGAAGGTGACCCCCAGCACGGCGCTCAGCGACAGTCCGGGATTGGCCTGGGGCAGGGCGATGCGCAGGGTGGCGGGTACGGCAATATAAGAAGCGCTGGCGGCCAGGATGGCAAGCAGGGTCAATCCGCCGAGGGAGAGCCCCATCAGCTTGCCGACGGCCAATCCCAGTCCGGCCGAAGCGAGCGGCATCAGCAGAGCGAAGCCGAGCAGGAACAGACCGTGACGGCGCAGGTCCTGGCACTGGCGCGCGACAATGAGGCCCATTTCCAGCAGGAACAGGGCCAGCGCTCCCTTGAACAGGTCGACAAAGAGCGGTTTGAGGGGAGCGACCCCTTCCGGTCCGGCCAGGTAGCCGATGGCCATGCCGCCGAGCAGCAGGGTGACCCCCTTGCCGAGGAAAGTCTCGTGGGCCAGCATCCGCCAGCGGGTCTGGCGACTCACACCACGCGCCAGCACTATGCCGACCAGGATGGCCGGGATCTCCATCACTGCCAGGAAGATGGAGAGCTGGGATTCGAAGTCGATGCCGCGCTCGGTGAGCCAGTTCACCCCGACCGCGAAGGTGGCCACGCTGACCGAACCGTAGTGGGCGGCGGTGGCGGCGGCATCGATCCGGTTCATCTTGATGCGCAGCAGGGCAAAACCGAGCAGGGTCTGCACCACGCCGAGCAGGATCACCAGCGCCAGCTGGGGCAGCAGGGGGAGCAGGGATTGCTGGGCCAGCCCGACGCCGCCCTTGAGGCCGATAGCCAGCAGCAAAAAGAGGGAGAGAGTATCGTAGAGGGCGGGTGGTAGTTTGAGCTCGGAACGTATCAAACCGGCCAGCAGGCCAAACAGGAAAAAGAGAACAACAACATCCAACATGATGACTCGCGGGAGCAGTCCACAGGGTGGTTGCATGCTAGAGTGCATGATGCTTCGATAAAATCAGATTTTGATTGATGGTTGTTCGGTAAAAACTGATAAGGGGTCCGATGCTCAACTACAAGCAGCTCTACTACTTCTGGCATGTGGCCCGCAGCGGTGGCGTGACGCGGGCGGCGCAGCAACTTCATCTGACCCCGCAGACCATCAGCGGCCAGGTGGCCGAGCTGGAGCAATCCCTCGGCGTGGCGCTGTTCAACAGGGTGGGCAGGCGGCTCGTGCTGACGGCGGCCGGTCGCCAGGCGCTCGAACAGGCCGGGGCCATCTTCTCGCTCGGCGCCGAGCTGGAGCACTCCTTGCGCCACGCCAGCCAGGAGCTGACCATGCAGGTGGGGATTACCGCGTCAGTCCCCCGTACCCTGGCATTCGAACTGCTGGCGCCGGCCATGGCACTGGCGACCCCGCTTCGGCTGATCTGCCATGAGGAGCGGCCCGACCAGCTCTTCAGCGAGCTGGCCAGACACAAATTGGACATGGTGCTAACCGACCGCCCGCTGCCCCCCGACAGCGGCATCCGCGGCTATAACCACGAGCTGGGGCGCAGCCCGCTGGCCCTGTTTGCCAGCCCGGCGCTGGCGGCGCAGGCCCGCAAGGGGTTTCCCGCCGCGCTGGAGGGGTTGCCCGTGCTGATCCCGGGTGAAAAGTCGGTGACTCATGATCGCTTGCTGGTCTGGTATCACCAGCAGGGTATCCATCCCCACCTGGTCGGCCAGTTCGATGACTCTGCCCTGATGAAGTCGTTTGGCAAGGCGGGGATGGGGATCTTTCCGGCTCCGCTCGCCATGGGGGAGGAGATAACCCGCGTCTATGGTGTCGAACGGATTGCCACCCTGCCCGAGGTCACCCTCTCCTACTATCTGGTCTCGGCCGGCCGTCATCTCTCCCACCCCGGCGTGAAGGCGGTGATGGAGGGGGCCAGCCAGCGATTGGCGGCACTGGAAAATAAAAAATAGAAATCTGGATGGCTATACATCCAAGACGGCTCTGCCTATAATCCCCCCGCTTTGGCGCATCATGCTTAAAAGGGAATCCGGTGAGAATCCGGAGCTGGCGCGCAGCGGTAAGGGGGAACGAAGCGACATCAGGGCACTGCCGTCAGGTGGGAAGCCGTCGCCGTAGGCCATCAGCCCCCAAGCCCGAAGACCTGCCAAAGTTCGTATTTCGGGCCGAGAGAAACCGGCCACGAAGTAGATGCTTACGCGAACTTAAGGATCTCTCATGTCCAAGACATTATTGGCGGCTGCCCTGTTGCCAACGGCGGCCTTTGCCCAACAGATGACCATCCCCGTCAACCCCACCATGGTGGTGACCGCCAACCGGGTGGAACAACCTGCCAGCACCGTGCTCGCCCCCGTCATGGTGATAGAGCGCGCCGAGATCGAGGCTCGCCAGGTGCAGAGCCTGCCGGATCTGCTGAAGACCCTGCCAGGGGTACAGATCACGACGCTGGGTGGCCGCGGTCATGTCAGCAGTCTGTTTATCCGTGGCACCAACTCCAACCACTCCCTGGTGCTGATGAATGGTCGTCCCGTTGCCGCCATGGTGGCCGGCACACCGGATCTGAGCCAGATCCCCCTCGACAATATCGAGCGCATCGAATACATCCGCGGTCCGCGCGCCGCCGTCTATGGTGCCAATGCCATTGGTGGTGTTATCAACCTCATCTCCAAGACCTCGGCCAAGAACGGCAGCGAAACCCACCTGAAGGGCGGCGTGGGCAGCCATGGCTACGGCCAGGGTCAGGTGCGTACAGTGCAGGCCTTGGACGAGCAGACCGACATGAACCTGCTGGTGGGCTATGAGCGCACCGATGGCTTCGACGTGGTCGCCGGTGCCCAGCAGCCGGATAGGGACGGTTTTGACAGCCTGAACGGCCAGTTCGGGCTGAACCACGCGTTCAACGACGCCTGGAGCGCCGATTTCAACGCCCAGGGCTATGACAACCAGACCGAGATGGACGACCCCTATATGTCGTCGGATCAGAGCCGGGTGCAGGCTTTCCAGTACGATGGCGGTCTCAAGTATCAGAGCGGCGCCCTGAGCAGCCGGCTGGAAGCCAGCTACGGCGAGAACAAGCTGAAGAGCTGGTGGGAGAGCAATGGGGAGTCCAGTGCCGAGCCCATCCACACCGGTCTGACCCGTTTCTCCTGGATCAACAACTGGAGCGGTGTGGAAGGTTTGTCTCTGACCGGTGGTGCCGACTGGCAGCAGGAACAGATGAAGTCAGATTCCCGCAGCTATGGTCAGTCGTTCAATGCGCCAGATCGCGACAACACGGGCCTGTTCGCCGTGGCGAGCTACCGCTGGCAGGCGCTGCTGGGTGAGTTGTCCGGTCGTACCGATGACAACGATCAATATGGCCGCAACAACACCTGGTCTGCGGCAGCAGGGCTGGACATTAATGAGAACCACAACATCCGGTTGAGTTATGGCACGGCCTTCAAGGCACCGACTTTCCTCGACCTCTATTACCCAGGTTATGAGAACCCGGATCTGAAGCCGGAAGAGAGCAAGAACCTGGAGCTGGACTTCTCCGGCCGTTACACCGCCTGGGACTGGTCAGTGAACCTCTATCGCAACGAGATCGAGAACCTGATCTCCTGCCAGAGTGCATTCTCCACCTGCAAACCGGGTAACACGGATGCCGAGATCCGGGGTGTGGAAGTGGCCCTTGGGCTGGAAACCGGCCCGCTTCATCACGATCTGAGCTTCGATTACACCAAGACCGAAGACAAGAACGAGGGGGACCAGCAGTTGCTGCGCCGTGCCAAGCAGAAGGCGAGCTGGTTGACCCAGGCGCAGCTGGGCCCGGTCGATCTGTCTACCGAGTTGCTCTACGTGGGCAAACGGGATGACAAGAACTTCAGCAGCTTCCCGGCTGAGCGAGTGGTGCTGGGCTCCTACACCCTGGTCAATCTGGGGGCCAGCTACGAAGTGCTGCCACAGCTGACCCTGGGAGGACGCATCGACAACCTGTTCGATCGTGACTATGTTCCGGCCTATGGCTATGCCTCACCGGGCACCGAGTTCAAGCTGACCGCCGACTACCGTCTCTGATCCGCTGCTCTACTTATATAGAGAGGAAAAAGCGAGGCCCCGTCTTGTACGGGGCCTTTTCTATTGGCCGTTGGCGGGAGTATGATCGCCGCCTCGCATCCAAGGGGGAGCTCTGGTGGCCAATATTCTCGTGTTCGACTCCGGTATGGGCGGCTTGACCGTCTATGGGGAGATCCGTCGCACCCTGCCGGCACACAACTATTTCTACTGCTTCGACAACGCCCACTTCCCCTATGGCGAGTTGAGCGAACCAGAGCTGATTTCTGCCTGCACCGGCTTGGTCAGCCACATGGTGGCCGAGCACGCCATCGATCTGGTGGTGATCGCCTGCAATACCGCCAGCACCATTGCCCTGCCATCCCTGCGTACCGCACTCAGCATTCCCGTGGTCGGCGTGGTCCCCGCGATCAAGCCTGCCGCCGCCCTGACCCGTAACGGCTACATCGGTCTGCTGGCAACGCCCGGCACCGTCAGCCGTGACTATACCCATGAACTCATCGCCCAGTTCGCCCCGGGCAAGCATGTGCTGCTGAAGGGGGCCACCGAACTGGTTATCGAAGCCGAGCGCAAGCTGGCGGGGTTGCCGGTCAATATGGCCCTGCTCAGAGAGGTGCTCGCAGACTGGATGGAAGGGGAGGAGAGGCCGGATACCCTGGTGCTGGGATGTACCCACTTCCCGTTGCTCAACGAAGAGATCAAACAGCTGATGCCGGAATGCCAACTGGTCGATTCGGGTCTTGCCGTGGCAAGGCGGGTGGCGCATCTGCTGGCGACACTGCCGGTCCAGGCGCCTGGCGAGGGGACGGGACGTGCCTACTGCACGCGACTGGATGCAGGGGCCCAGAAACTGACAGCCCCCTTGCAAGCTTGGGGGCTGTCGTCACTCGAAGAGGTGGTGTACTGAATATCAGGCGTCGACGTCGTTGACGTCCTTCTCATCCCGGTCCCGCTTGTCATTTGCTTCACGCACTTTCAGGGTGCGCTGCTGATACTCCTTGTCATTGAGCGCGGCGATGGCCTTGGCCGCATCGGCGACAGGCATCTCCACAAACCCGAAGCCCCTGCGTTTGCCGGTGGCCTTGTCCTTCATCAGACGAACTGACAGTACCTGACCTTGCTCGGCAAAGAGTTCGCGCACCGCAATCTCGTTGGCGCGATAGGGCAGGTTGCCTACATATAAGGTACAGGTCTCCTGGCTGGTTGCCTGTTCGAGGGCGGTTGCAGGCGCACGGTTAAGGAAGAGCGGTACCACGAAACCGCCAATGGCCAGACCGGCGGCAAAAATGACTTCGACTTTCAGAGAGAACTGCAGGGCCTGGGCAACCAGATAGCCGAGCAGCGCCAATACCAGAGCAAGAACTGCTGCCTGCACATAAACGGGAAACTTGGATAAATTCATCTTTAAAGACCTTTTGTAAATGAAAGCAAAAAAGGTGCAACACTCTATTCACCTTCATGGTAACCAGCTTTACGACCAGACGCTACCATGGACCACTTGAGGCAAATTATCCGCTTCAGTATGGCATTCCTTCAGCCAGGAAGATCCTGATAAATGCCAATAAAAGAGGGCTGAAATCATCAGCTTGTGGATAACATTGTATATATACACTGGGTAAGTTGTTTCTAACTGGATAATTTGAAGTTTCCGTGACTTTCTTCAAAAAATCCCTTGTCATCGTAACCGGCCTCCCTATAATGCGCCCCTACCAGTACGGCGGAACACGCCAACCTGATGAGCCAGCTTCCCTTAGGAAGTGGGCGCCGAAAGAAAAGCGAAAACAACCGCTTGACTTTCGAAGTGAGGAGCGTAAGATGCGCCTCCTCAACGCGATAAGCGTGACGCTCTTTAACAATTTGAATCAAGCAATCTGTGTGGGCACTCACAGCATCGAGCATCAAAAACA
>NZ_JAGKRI010000085.1:0-1812 GCF_017939255.1 Aeromonas sp. Prich7-2 | reverse complement strand
ACCGGTCTTGACAGTGAATGTGAAAAGAGTGTTTACCGAGATCAATACCAATAAGCGCAACGTTTTCCATGATGGCCTCTCCTGAAAGAAAAACACCCTGTCAGCGTACCGCTCACAGGGTGGGGGTGACCATCTCATTAGACCCCCTGCCAAGGCAGGGGGTCGTCATGAGCAGCGCGGGGGGAGGACCTAGATCATCACACCGGCGATCACGGCGGAGAGCAGGCTCACCAGGGTGGAGCCATAGACCAGCTTCAAACCGAAGCGGGAAACCATGTTGCCCTTCTCTTCGTTGAGCGCCTTCACCGCACCGGCAATGATGCCGATGGAGCTGAAGTTGGCGAACGACACCATGAAGATGGAGAGGATGCCGACGGTGCGCGGGGAGAGCTCGGCGGCAATCTTGCCCAGATCCATCATGGCCACAAACTCGTTGGTCACCAGCTTGGTCGCCATGATGGAGCCGGCCTGCAGCGCTTCACTGCCCGGGATGCCCAGGATCCAGGCAACGGGATAGAAGATGTAGCCCATGACGTGCTGGAAGTTGACGCCGAACGCCGCCTCGAACAGGTAGTTGATGAGGGCGATCAGGGCAATGAAGCCCACCAGCATGGCACCGACGATCACCGCCACGGTGAAACCGGCCATGATGTATTCCCCCAGCATCTCGAAGAAGTTCTCCTTCTTCGGCGTATGGTGCTCGTCACCCTCGGCCAGCGCCTTGGCATCGGTCACGGTATTGTCGGGCTCGTAGGGGTTGATGAGGGAAAGCACCACAAAGGTGCTGAACATGTTGAGTACCAGTGCGGCCACCACGTAGCGCGGCTCGATCAGCTGCATGTAGGCACCGACGATGGACATGGAGACGGTGGACATGGCCGTCGCCGCCAGGGTGTACATCTGCTTCTCGTTCAGGTGCGGCAGTATGTTCTTGAGGGCGATGAAGTTCTCGGACTGACCGACGATCATGGAGCTGATGGCGTTGAAGGACTCCAGCTTGCCCATGCCGTTGATCCTGGCCAGCACGGTGCCGATGCCACGAATGACGATGGGCAGCAGACGGATGTACTGCAAAATGCCGATCAACACGGAGATGAAGACGATGGGCATCAGCACCATCAGGAAGAAGGAGAAGGCCCCTTCGTTGACCAGACCGCCGAACACGAAGTCGGTCCCCTGCTTGGCAAACTCCATCAGCTTGGTGAAGCCGGCGGCAAAGCCACCCACCACCGCCAGACCCACTTCGGAGTTGAGCATGAACCAGGCGAGCGCCAGCTCGACCACCAGCAGCTGGCCGATGTAACGCAGCTTGATCTGTTTCCAGTTGCGGCGGTTTGCCAGCAACGCCAATGCCAGGACCATCACGAGTCCGAGCACGAAATGAACGTATTCCATACCAGTAGCACCCATTGAATTGTTATTTTTGACCGGCGCCATCATAAAGAACTGCATATTTAAAAATCAGAGAGTCATCACAATCCGCGGTAAAAATATGCATGCCAAATAATACAAACGTTTTTAAATTAATTGCCAAGGTACATGATTATTAATCGTCTCTAATGAAGCTTAAAAATAAATTAAAAACAATAAGTTATGCTCTTTCATTAATTTTATTCCTCATTCATATATATATTGAATAACGACCATATCCCATATGGCATCCTCCGATCATGTACAGAACCTTAAGCGGCAAGCGAATTAATAATACCGTCTAACGTGTTGTTTTGCTTGGATTTTCTCTGCCTACTCTTTTTGCCGTTTTTGGATAAATACACCATTGCCCACTCCAACTTCTCTGTTATTTCCTGCCAC
>NZ_JAGKRI010000084.1:0-3714 GCF_017939255.1 Aeromonas sp. Prich7-2 | reverse complement strand
TAAGAAGTTGCTTGAGGTACTGGGTTGCATTGATAATAGTCATGGCTTCGGGCGTGTCGGTTTTTTTTTGCGATTAAATCAGATCACAAACGAAGCCTTTTTTCTATCTATTTCAATTGGTTGTAGCTAAAGATCCTGTACATGTACCTGAACTAAGTTCCAGCTCTTCCAGTACACTCACGGTTTTGCTAAATGATACGGTTCTCAGATTTGCATTCAACCTCATATTAGCCATGCCACACCTCTCATTATTATTGTTATTATATGTTTTTTTCTTTGGTTTGATCGTGTGATATGGGATCCCCACACCAATCAGCAATCCATTCATTGTTCTTCAAAATTTCATTCTTAAGTTTTTCTCTGTCTAAGAAAAACATGTTTGGCTTATCAATAGTATCTTTCCCTGAGTTAATATCTGGGACATATCCATCAGGAATCAATGCGTTTGATCCTACATGAACCCCCTCCAGCCCTTTCCTAAAAATTGTAGCCAAAACGTCTTTCAACAGTGCTAATGCATTTGATATAAAACTGTCTGTCGGTTCCTCGACTGATAGCAAAACAAAATCCAGTCTTAGAAGCCGGAAAAAGAATGACGATGTACCATATGTTTTTTTATCCACAAATGACTGCACTGATCTTTTCATCTTGGCATATTGTTTTTTAGTACAACGAATCAATGCAGTAAACGGTATCACTCTAAGATCGCTTAATTCATTTAATTCATTTGAAACACCCAAGTTCAGACTGTAATCATCTCGTCTAGGTGAATATTCAATACCTTGCTCGATCAGCTTAAACCAAGTAGCCCGTGATTTTTTAACTTTCGTCCCTGATATCCATCGCTGACCATCTATACTGTAACAGATCCCCTGTGGCTCACGATTATCAGCTCTCCACGGCTTGACCATTACATTATGCTCGCGCAACCCAGTGACAAATTTAGTCATGTTGTTCGGCTGGTTTTTAAAAACCACGTCCATTGCATCCCTAATTATACAGGCGGGATCATGCATAGCATGAAAGCTCCCTCTACCACGGCCATTTTTAATATTGACTATGCTATACTCATGACCGAAATTTGCTTCAGGACTTTTACAGTTCGCCAATCCCAATTCAATTTCTATTTTTCGAGCAGCGTCAACACCCCGAGCGTAGTCATTACTATCATCAACTAAGGTTCTGTCAAGTTTTACTCTACATGCCACAACATGTACATGTAGAGAGCTTGTATCGCGGTGTATAACAGATGTCCATCGAGTATCGCTACCATATCCCAATTCACTCATTAGCAGCCTAGCTGCAACTAGACATTGATATGGCGTTAATGATTCATCAGGGCTCAATGATAGTGAATAATGTGCACATAGTTGGTTTCCTGTGCCTGCATACAATGATGCCTGCATATTCAACTCCATGAGTAGTGGCCCGATGTCATAATCAGAGACCTCACCTCTTTCATTCAATGTAATATTTGGTCTATTAATTACACCACCACCGAGATGATAAACCTGTGATGGCATGGATTTTCGTTTCCTACCAATATGTATAGCTCGGTAAATATAAGACAGTCTGTACTGGAAGTTTGGGCCGAACCTGTGTTTTTCAAAATTCATTTCAACTTCACTCCAATCAGAGCTTTTTCAATTCCTATAAACAGAGAATTTATAGATGATAAAGCCTGCATCACTGGAGAGTTATCACTACTGTCAGTAATAAATTTATAAACGTCACTACCGACTTCAGCTTGTCTAATCAACAACATGATTTGATTTAAATTCGATGATATATTGTATAACCCCTCGAGCAATCTCACACGATCATCATATGAAAAATCTGGTGAGATATTACTGTCTGGTTCCCGGAGAGCCAAAAACCGAATCAGGCTAGACTTTTTGGGAATGCCATAGGTTTTACTATGCTTAGTTAAAACACGTTGCTCAGCTGCATTAAATGAGATTCGGAGCATTAAACTGCGTTTTTCATCAGCTGATTTTTTGGGTCTACCAGATCGTGGTTTTCTGTTCATTGCCTGCACCTTTATAATAATTATTAGTAGTGTTATGCGTTGTATTTTTCAAACCAACCTATTAAATAGACATTAAAACATAGCTGGTTTAGCGTTTTTTCAAAAAATATACAATAAATTTATACGAAGTCACATTCAGAAATGAGCTAAATTATGCGGTAATATTTAATGCTCACTCTAATTATAGTATTGCAAACACTAAATATAATATCAACAATTTTTTGAGCTAAATTATTAATTTAACGACTAACGTTATCAATGGCATTGGCGAAAGTTAATATTTAAAATATGAAATTAACTAGACTTATATGGTGAATTTAATTTTCTTCCGTAAAATTAAAACTATGGCATAGGCTGATTAAATTTATATAAAAAGGTATGCTCTCATCCTATGACAGACATACCTTTTCTAGAGCTGGTCGAACCAATGATGTCATATAAGCTCAAGGCTATGAGATAAAAGCTTCCCAAATGATTGATCATCAACATAACCCGCATGATCATTTTTACGCATATTTTTTATCTGACTCAGCACAGTAAAAAAGCACTCCTCACATAGATGTACCTCATATGCCGTACCATCATGTTTCGAACCATAACCCCATTTTGCAGTCAGGGCCCCAAACTGAGGATTATACAAATTTTGGTTCATATGTGGAGTTGTGCTTTTATGGCATGCGTCACACTGAATATCAGCTATAACCTCAACCTCTTTTGTGGTCATTATTTTCATCGAACACTCGCTATACATGTAGAGTAATGGACGAATAGCATTAACAAAAATGTCTCATGCCACTCTAAACAAAATTTATTATAGTCGAATGAATAAAAAAAGCAGCCTTACGGCTGCTTTCAATACCACGATAATTGTGGATTAGATCAAATAATCCTCTAAGGACTTTCCGCTAGCAACGCCCTCAGCGATGGCTTTCGGCATACGGCCTTGACCAGTCCAGGTTTTTTCCTGGCCATCTTCGTGATACTTGTACTTTGCGGGACGCGGCGCACGCTTGGATTTTTCCTTTCCTTCAGCTTTCGACGGAGCTGCACTGCCAACCAGTTCGATGGGGTCAATCCCTGCGTTTTTCAGCATCTCGCTGAATTCCTCGAGCTTACGCAGACGCTCGGCATTTTCCTCCTGATATCGGAGCTCAGCAGCCTCACGCTCTGTAAACACCTCATCAAATTTGCTCTTAATCTCGACCAGTTGTTCGAATGGCAGTTCACGCAAAGCAGCCCGGAGACTACGAATGTTCAGCAGTGTTTTGATAAAATCGTTCATGGATATCACGCCTAAAAAGTTATTTGTTTATCGACTAGCATTATCTCCTAGCAGTAGTTTGGTGCCAATATTTTTCGATAAATTATTTAAGTTGCACAGGGAGGGTATGTTTGTTCGTTCAACGTGAACTGCATGCAATCCTCTCACCGGAGATCGACCTTCAACGGGTTCCATTAGTTACTGCTAGACTAGTTTATTCATGCTGGCAGGGATCTGGTGATGACGACAATCATTCTGCTAATCGTAGCCCTCAGTACCCCAGGGCGAGATCGTGAACATTTTGTTAAAAATTAAAAATAGTTTTTTGCCTACAAAACAAATACTTATAGGCCTGTGATATGCAGTTAACTTTATAGTCAGGATCGCCTTCACACTTTTTAATCGTCACTGCACGTCATTTCAG
>NZ_JAGKRI010000083.1:0-8097 GCF_017939255.1 Aeromonas sp. Prich7-2 | reverse complement strand
CGGAGGTTGGCGGAGTTGCGGGGCTGCATAGGCGTCATGTTCATAGAAAAACGCCCCAGGCCATCGAGACCCAGGGCGGTGAAGATATCAAAGACCCGTTTTCCGGTAAATCGCAATGCGGCTCCGCTTAAGTGAACAGCATTGCCGCATGTGCGGGCCTTTTGCATGGCATGAAGGGCGGGGCTATTCCCGCTCCTTGACGTAGGGGGTGCCGAGGGCCTTGGGAGCCACCGCCTTGCCGATGAAACCGGCCAGCAGGAAGACCGTCAGGATATAGGGCAGCGCCTCGATGGCCTGCACCGGGATCGGGAAATCGCCGATGCTGACCCCTTGCAGCCGGATGGCGACCGCGTCGAGGAAGCCGAACAGCAGACAGGCCGCCATGGCGTTCCAGGGGCGCCACTTGCCGAACACCAGGGCCGCCAGCGCCATGAAGCCCTTGCCCGCGCTCATGTTGGGGATGAACTGGGCGGTTTGGGCCACCGCCAGATAGGTGCCCCCGATCCCCGCCAGCAGGCCGCCGATGATGAGGGCGGTGTAACGCATGCGCACCACGGAGATGCCTGCGGTATCCACCGCCGCCGGGGCTTCGCCCACCGCCCGCAGCCGCAGGCCGAAGCGGGTGCGGAACAGCACCCACCAGGCCAGGGGCACGGCAGCGAAGGCCACGTACTCCAGCAGGGAGTGACCGCTCAAGAGCTCGCTGTAGAGCTGGCCGATGACGGGCACGTCATAGAGCTCCTTGGCATAGGGCAGGTCGATGGGGGCGAAGCGTGCCGCACCGGAGAGCGCCGGGGTCTGACCGCCCTGATCGAACCAGTAGCGCCCCAGGGTCACGGTGAGACCGGCCGCCAGGATGTTGATGGCCATGCCGCTCACCACCTGATCACCCCGGTGGGTGATGGTGGCGAAGCCGTGCAGCAGGGCGAACAGGATGGAGATCCCCACCCCGACTCCCAGCCCAATCCAGGCGGAACCGGTGACGGCGGCCGCCGCCGCACTGGCGAAGGCGGAGGCCAGCAGCTTGCCCTCCAGGGCGATGTTGACCACCCCGGAGCGTTCACAAAACATCCCGGCCATGGCCGCCAGGATGAGCGGAGGCGCGGTACGAATGGTCGCGTCCAGCATCAGGATCAGCATTTCGAACATGATCAGGCTCCTTTCACTTGGGCGGCCGGGCGGTTGGCAAAGGCCAGATAGGCCTGCTCGATGCGCGGGCGCAGCATGTGCTCCAGGGCGCCACAGAACAGGATCACCAGACCCTGCAGCACCACGACGATGTTGCGGTCCACCCCGAACTCGAAGCTGAGCTCGGCGCCGCCCTGGTAGAGGAAGCCGAACAGCAGGCTGGCGATGATGACGCCGACCGGGTGGTTGCGGCCCATCAGGGCCACCGCGATGCCGGTGAAGCCGAAGCCTTCCACGAAGTTGAGCTTGATCTGGTGCAGCTCACCCTGCAACACGTTGAGGGCGAAGAAGCCCGCCAGCATGCCGGAGATCACCATGGCCAGGATCACCACCTTGGGGTAGGAGATGCCCGCATAGGCGGAGGCACTCTGGCTTGCGCCCACGGAGCGGATCTCGTAGCCCCAGCGGGTATGCCAGATGAAGACCCATACCAGGGCCGCACAGATCAGCGCCCAGAAGAAGCTGATGTTGAGGGGGCTGTTGGGCATGGCGATGCCGAAACCGGCCGCCAGCTCGCTCATCTTCGGCAGCCAGCTCGCCACGGCGAACACCTTGCTCTCGGTGGCCATGGATCCTGGCGGCTTGAAGACGTCTACCAGCAGGTAGGCCATCAGGGAGGCGGCGATGAAGTTGAACATGATGGTGGTGATGACGATATGGCTGCCCCGCTTGGCTTGCAGCCAGGCCGGGATGAAGGCCCAGGCCGCGCCGAACAGGCCGCCGGCGATGATGGCGAGCGGCAGCAAGAGGGCGAACGGCAGCACGTCCCCGAGCAGCAGACAGACCAGACCGACCCCGAGGCCGCCGATATAGGCCTGCCCTTCACCGCCGATGTTGAACAGGCCGGCGTGGAAGGCCACCGCCACCGCCAGACCGGTGAAGATGAAACCGGTGGCGTAGTAGAGGGTGAATCCTATCCCCTCGCCGGTGCCGAAGGCGCCGTACCACATGATTTCGGCTGCCTCGATGGGGCTGATGTCGAGGTAATAGAACAGGATGGCCGACACCAGGAAGGCCAGCAGGATATTGACTGCGGGCAGCACGCCCACGGATATCCAGGCAGGAACACGTGCTTGGCTCATGAATGGGCCTCCTTGATATCGTCGGGGACTGGTGTGTTGACCATCATCAGGCCGAATCCGTTACAAGTGGTTGTGACCTTCATGATGTGGCTCCTTGTGATTGGCTTGCCGCCACGTCGTCAGGAACTATGTTCGCCATCATCAGGCCGATGGTGCGTTCATCCGCCCTGGCGCCGTCCAGCTCGCCGACGATACGGCCATCGGCGATGACCAGAATGCGGTCGGAGAGGCTCATGATCTCGTCCAGCTCCACCGACACCAGCAGCACCGCCTTGCCCTTGTCGCGCATGGCGATGATCTGCTGGTGGATGTACTCGATGGCGCCGATGTCGACGCCCCGGGTCGGCTGGCCGACCAGCAGCACATCCGGGTCCTGCTCCACTTCCCGGGCGATCACCAGCTTCTGCTGGTTGCCGCCGGAGAAGTTGGCGGTCTTGTGCTCCGGGCTCGGCGGGCGCACGTCCCACTTCTCCATCTTGGCCTGGCAATCCTGGCGGATCGCCTCCTTGTCCTGCAGCCAGCCCTTGTTGTACTGGGCACGGCGGTGATAACCGAGGATGAAGGCCTCTTTCGCCTCGAAGCGGTTGATGAGCCCCATCTTGTGCCTGTCTTCCGGGATGTGGCCCAGGCCGAAGTTGCGCACCTGCTCCGGATCGGCCGGGTGGCTCTGGCTCACCTCGTGGCGCTGCGCCCCGGCGATGGTGAAGCCGCCCTTGCTGGGCTTGAGGATGCCGCCGAGCATGCTGAGCAACTCGGACTGGCCGTTGCCGGAGACCCCGGCGATGCCGACCACTTCCCCCGCCCGCACTTCGAAGCTGACGGATTTGACCCGTTCCACCCCGGCATCATCGACGTAAGAGAGGCCCTCGACCTTGAGCTTGGCCTCGCCCGGCTGGGCGGTGCCCTTGTCGACCTTGAGGCGCACCTTGCGGCCCACCATCAGCTCGGCGAGCTGCTCCTTGTCGGTGTCTTTGGTGGCGACATGGGCCACCATCTCCCCCCGGCGCATGATGGAGACCTGATCCGTGATGGCCAGGATCTCCCGCAGCTTGTGGGTGATGAGGATGACGGTCGCCCCCTGATCCCGCAGCTTTTTCAGCACCTCGAACAGGTGATCCGCCTCTTGCGGGGTCAGCACCCCGGTGGGCTCGTCGAGGATCAGGATGCGGGCACCGCGATAGAGCGCCTTGAGGATCTCGACCCGCTGTTGCAGGCCCACCGGCAGATCCTCGACCTTCTCGTGCAGCGGCACCTCGAGACCATAGTCCCGTGCCAGCTCGCCCAGCAGCTTCTCGGCGGCCGCCAGGCTCTTGCCCAGGCGCCAGCCGTTCTCGGCCCCCAGGATGACGTTTTCCAATACGGTAAAGTTGTTCACCAGCATGAAGTGCTGGTGCACCATGCCCACCCCGGCGGCAATCGCATCTTGGGAGCCATGGGGTTTGAACGGATTCCCGTCGATCAGCATCTCGCCTCTGTCGGCGTGGTAGAAACCGTAAATGATGCTCATCAGGGTCGACTTGCCGGCGCCATTTTCGCCGACGATGCCGTGAATGCTGCCTTTACGAACCTGAAGGTCGATCTGCTTGTTGGCGTACACGTCGCCGAACCGCTTATCGATACCCCTTAATTCGATGGCATAGCGATCTGTCTGGTCCATGATGCAGTCCTTGCGGGTCATGAAGTAGAGACTAAAAACCGGCCCGTGCGGGCCGGTCATCACTGGTTGAGAGTCGTAGCAGTGACTCGGTATTTGCAGGATCAGTACTTACAGGAGTTGTCGCTCATGTAGTCGTGCACCTTGATCTTGCCGGCGATGATGTCGGCCTTGATGCTCTCGACCTTGGCTTTCATTTCCGGGGTGATCAGCTTGGCGTTGTTCTCGTCCAGCGCCCAGTCAACCCCGCCTTCGGCCAGACCCAGGGACTGGATGCCCGGCTTCCAGCTGCCCTTGGCGGCGTCATCCCAGCTCTTGTACGCGGCCAGACCCACGGACTTGACCATGGAGGTCAGCATGGTACCCGGTTGCAGGTGGTTCTGGTTGGAATCCACACCGATGGCCAGCTTGCCTTCGTCCTTGGCAGCCTGATAGACACCGATACCGGTGCCACCGGCGGCGGCATAGACCACATCGGCGCCCTTGGCGAACTGGGACTTGGCCAGTTCTGCACCCTTGGCCGGGTCGGCGAAGGCTGCCGGGGTGGAGCCGGTCATGTTCTGATAGACGTCGATCTTCGGATTGATGTACTTGGCGCCCTGCTCATAGCCGCACTGGAACTTGCGGATCAGCGGGATGTCCATGCCGCCCACGAAGCCGACCTTGCCGGTCTTGGAGGCGATGGCCGCCAGGGCACCCACCAGGAAGGAACCTTCATGCTCCTTGAAGATGAGGGACTGGACGTTCGGCTTGTCGACCACCATGTCGATGATGGTGAACTGGGTGTTCGGGAACTCGGTGGCGACCTTCTCTACCGCGGAACCCATGTTGAAGCCGACGGCGACGATGGGGCCGTTGCCACGGCTGGCCAGACGACGCAGGCCCTGCTCGCGCTGGGCTTCGTTCTGGGGTTCGAACTCCTTGACCTTGACGCCTTTGTCCTTGTTGTAGACTTCGACGCCGTTGCGGAACACGGCTTCGTTGAAGGACTTGTCGAATTTGCCTGCGGTGTCATAGATGACGGCGGGCTCGGAGGCTGCCTGGGCGGACAGGGCAGCGAGGGTGAGGGCGGCCACGGTGGCCAGCTTGAGCACTTTAGTCACGATCGTATCCTTGATTGTTATGTGAGGGTCCACAACCTGTCTTGGCAGGTCATAAAGCACGCTGGCTAACTGTAAGTGAGCCAGCCCGTTGGTCAAGGGGATCATAGAGGAAAAACGTTTGCGTTAACGGTTTGAAATATAAGCAAATTGCCTTATAAGTGTTTGTTTTATGGTGTTTTTGCAGAATTAAATTCCGGGATTAATAGGGCTCGTTCGACATTTGTGTTTGGATTCATAACGTTAGGCGCAACCGTTTTCCTCCCCTGATGAAAAAACTGGCTTCCATCGGCACCAGCCCTGCGGCCTCATCGACGCCACGTTGGCGGGCGGGCTGGCCCCCGGCTGCTCACGGCTTGGTCTCTGGCGGCTCAGGCCGTATAATCCCCGCCTGTATAAATAAACAGGAGTGGTGATGGACGTTTCAACCCTGCTCGACGGGCTCAATGACAAGCAAAGAGACGCGGTGGCGGCCCCCCGTTGCAACCTGCTGGTGCTGGCCGGTGCCGGTTCGGGCAAGACCCGGGTGCTGGTGCACCGTATCGCCTGGCTGATGCAGGTGGAACGCTGTTCACCCTTCTCCATCATCGCCGTGACCTTTACCAACAAGGCGGCGGCCGAGATGCGCGGCCGGGTCGAGAAGGTGATCGGTGACGGTGTGCGCGGCATGTGGATCGGCACCTTCCACGGCATCGCCCACCGATTGCTGCGGGCCCACCATCTGGATGCGGGCCTGCCGCAGGATTTCCAGATCCTCGACTCCGACGACCAGTACCGCCTCATTCGCCGGGTGCTCAAGGCCCTCAACCTCGACGAGAAGCACTGGGCCCCGCGCGCCGTGATGGGCTACATCAACGGCAAGAAGGACGAGGGCTTGCGCCCCGGCGACATCGACCTTTACGGCGACCCCGTCACCCGCACCTATCAGCAGATCTACAAGACCTATCAGGAGACCTGCGATCGCTCCGGGCTGGTGGATTTTGCCGAGCTGCTGCTGCGCGCCCACGAGCTGTGGCTCAACAAGCCCCACATCCTCGAGCACTACCGCGACCGCTTCCAGAACATCCTGGTGGACGAGTTCCAGGATACCAACGGCATCCAGTACGCCTGGCTGCGGATGCTGGCCGGTGACACCGGCAAGGTGATGATCGTCGGCGACGATGACCAGTCCATCTACGGCTGGCGCGGCGCCAAGATCGAGAACATCCAGCGCTTCCTGACCGACTATCAGGGCGCCGAGACCATTCGCCTCGAGCAGAACTACCGCTCCACCGCCAACATCCTCAAAGCCGCCAATAGCGTCATCGCCAACAACGCGGAGCGGCTCGGCAAGGAGCTGTGGACCGAGGGGGCCGAGGGGGAGCCGATTTCGCTGTACGCCGCCTTCAACGAGGTGGACGAAGCCCGCTTCGTAGTCGGCCGCCTCAAGGACTGGAAGGAAAAGGGCGGCCTGTTGGCCGACTGCGCCATCCTCTATCGCTCCAACGCCCAGTCCCGGGTGCTGGAAGAGGCGCTGATGCAGGACGCCATGCCGTACCGGATCTACGGCGGCCTGCGCTTCTTCGAGCGCCAGGAAATCAAGGACGCCATGGCCTACCTGCGCCTTATCAACAACCGTGGCGACGACGCCAGCTTCGAGCGGGTGGTCAACACCCCGACCCGCGGCATCGGCGATCGCACTCTCGAGATATTGCGCAACAACGCCCGGGATCAGGGCCAGAACCTGTGGCAGTCCGCCAAGGCACTGCTCAATGACAAGGTGCTGACCGGTCGCGCCGGCAACGCGGTGCGCGGCTTTGTGGATCTCATCGACGCGCTGGAGGAACAGGTCTCCCTGCTGCCCCTGCACCAGCAGGCGGATATCGCCATCCAGCACTCCGGCCTCAAGGCGATGTATCTGGCGGAAAAAGGCGAGAAATCCCAGGCGCGGGTAGAAAACCTGGACGAACTGGTCACCGCCTGCCGCCAGTACCAGCGCCCGGACGAGCTGGAAGACATGAGCGATCTCTCCGCCTTCCTCGCCCACGCGGCGCTGGAATCCGGCGAGAATCAGGCGGACGAATATGCCGATGCGGTGCAGCTGATGACCCTGCACAGCGCCAAGGGGCTGGAGTTCCCGCTGGTGCTGCTGGTTGGCGTCGAAGAGGGCATGTTCCCCAGCCAGCAATCCACCGAGGAGTCGGGCCGGCTGGAAGAGGAGCGACGCCTCTGTTACGTCGGCATGACCCGCGCCATGGAGAAGCTCTACATCTGTTATGCGGAGAGCCGCCGCATCTACGGCCGCGAGATGTTCCACAAGCCGAGCCGCTTTATCCGCGAGATGCCCGCCGAGTGTCTGGAAGAGATCCGGCTGCGCACCCAGGTGAGTAGACCCACGCAATATGGGCGCTTTAGCCAGAACGAGGTGCGCGCGATCTTCGACGCCAGCGGCATCAAGCTCGGCCAGCGGGTGCTCCATCCGAAATTCGGGGAAGGAATCGTGCTCAACTTCGAAGGGGTCGGCCAGCAGAGCCGGGTGCAGATCCAGTTCGACGACGTCGGCGCCAAGTGGCTCGTCACCGCCTACGCGAGATTGGAGGCACTGTAATCCCCTCACCCTAGCCCTCTCCCAACGGGAGAGGGGATCATCCCCGAGATAGTCTTTGCCTCCTTCTCCCATCGTGGGGAAGAGGCCTGTTCCCGTGATCATCTTTGCTTCCTTCTCCCATGGCGGGAGAGGGGCCAGTTCCCGAGAGCGTCTTTGCTCCCTTCTCCCCTCGCGGGAGAAGGGTTGGGGATGAGGGGGCGCTTGCTGCTGGCACGGCTGGCGCCGTGCAGGACGCGAGGGCATGGCCCTCGACAGGGTTTCGCCCGCCCTTCGGGCTTGGGCGAGTAACTTTTCTTTGCGTGGCCAAAGAGAAGTCACCAAAAGAAAGGCCACCCCCGCCAATCGTATCTATTCACCAGGACGGGGTTGACGGCATCAGTTCTGCCGGGATGGGATAATCTGTCTTCTCGATGCACGCCCTGACCACGGCCCTCAACCACTCCTGTGGGCAGCGGCCCAATCGCTTGCCGGTCTCCACCAACGACA
>NZ_JAGKRI010000082.1:0-13528 GCF_017939255.1 Aeromonas sp. Prich7-2 | reverse complement strand
ATGAAACCATCACGCGCAATCATCAATGCAGAGGGATGGCAAACCTGCTGGCCCGAGTGAAACACTTCATGGATACCGTGTCTCCTTTCCCGGGGAATGGCTATGGCACAGCGAAGGTGTAGCACTATTGGGATCAGTTATTTAGTGACGAAACATGGCTATTTAAACTGCTAGGTCATCGATAAATTTCCGGACGTCGCAGTAGTTATGGCCGCACAGCTAGGGAAGGTGCGAATAAGTCATATGGCACGAGAGCATTTACTGGTAACCCATTGATATTAAATGACTAAAATTTTCATTTTTTGTTCGTGGGATACTTGTTCGCACTTTCCCTAGAGCTGAGCGGCTAGCACCTTTCTAAAACTAACATGTCTGCGTGATGCTTTAATATTCAGTATGAATCTTTATTACTTAGTATGATATGAGACTTCATTACTCTCAGACACCACCTTGCGTTTTCTTACCTACTTACTCATGGCTGCACTCTAGGTCCCAGAGCGCACCAAACCAAGCAGGTGGTTATGGTGTTCTGACCACTCGCGGAGGCCATATGCGTGTTCTGGAAGCATTTAGAATCAACAGCGATGGATAGTAGTTATCTACTCCATCGCCATATCTGAACTAGTAGCGACCCTAGAGGGCTGAACTATTGAGGATGTTCCGAACCGTGGTATCAGGAAACAACGCTAGGATCATCAGCAAGCTGCGATTCATTTTGCCGGTCGCAATCAACGGCAGTACTGGACTGCTTGATGTAGGTCTCCCGCACATGCTGGCGGCCGAAGATGGCTTGAAGACTTAGAGGCAGAACTCGTAACCGAGGCCCCTGTCGTTGATGAGCGCATCATCTTCACCTCTCAGGAAAAGACACAAAATATCGTGCATTGAAACCTAATATGGCAGGTCAAAAAATACACACATCACTTCTTCCTCTTTCCTGCTCATCAGGTATAATCCGCCATCTTTTTTTGCATCAGTGACCAGCGACCCCCTATGACTGTCAACCGTTTTGACCCCAGCTCAGACAGCCTGACGCCTGCAACCACGCAGGCTCAGCCATTGGACAACCAACCTGTCCAACAAGCGACTTCCAGCATTATTAGGTCTCATCCCCCAAGGATTGGTTTTGTGAGCTTGGGATGCCCCAAAAACCTGGTCGATTCCGAACGCATCCTGACCCAGCTGCGTACCGAAGGGTACGACGTGGTGCCCAGCTATGACGATGCGGAGCTGGTGGTGGTCAACACCTGCGGCTTCATCGACAGCGCGGTGCAGGAGTCCCTGGAAGCCATCGGTGAAGCCCTGGCCGAGAACGGCAAAGTGATCGTCACCGGCTGCCTGGGTGCCAAAGAGAACCAGATCCGCGAGATCCACCCCAAGGTGCTCGAGATCACCGGTCCCCACGCCTATGAAGAGGTGCTGGGCCACGTCCACAAATACGTGGAAAAACCCACCCACAACCCCTTCACCAGCCTGGTGCCGGCCCACGGCGTCAAGCTGACCCCGCGCCACTACGCCTATCTCAAGATTTCCGAAGGCTGCAACCACCGCTGCACCTTCTGCATCATTCCCTCCATGCGCGGGGATCTGGTGAGCCGCCCCATCGGCGAAGTGCTGGCCGAAGCCAAGCGCCTGAAAGAGGCTGGCGTGAAGGAGATCCTGGTGATCTCCCAGGACACCTCCGCCTACGGCGTGGACGTCAAGCACCGCACCGGTTTCTACGACGGCATGCCGGTCAAGACCAGCATGGTGGCCCTGTGCGAAGAGCTGGCCAAGCTCGGTATGTGGGTGCGCCTGCACTACGTCTACCCGTACCCGCACGTGGATGACGTCATCCCCCTGATGCGCGACGGCAAAATCCTCCCCTACCTCGACATCCCGCTGCAGCACGCCAGCCCGCGCATCCTCAAATTGATGAAGCGCCCCGGCTCCGTCGAGCGCACCCTGGAGCGGATCCAGAAGTGGCGCGAGATCTGCCCCGAGATCACCCTGCGCTCCACCTTCATCGTCGGCTTCCCCGGCGAGACCGAAGAAGAGTTCCAGATGCTGCTGGACTTCATCGACAAGGCGGAACTGGACAGGGTTGGCTGCTTCAAATACAGCCCGGTCGAGGGTGCCAAGGCCAACGAGCTGCCGGATCCGGTGCCGGCCGAGGTGCAGGAAGAACGCTTCCAGCGCTTCATGGAGCTGCAACAGCAGGTCTCCATCCGCAAGCTGGCCCGTAAAGTGGGCAAAGAGATGCTGGTGCTGATCGACGAGGTGGACGAAGAGGGTGCCACCGGCCGCTCCGCCGCCGATGCCCCCGAGATCGACGGCCTGGTCTACCTGAACGGTGAAACCGGCCTCAAGCCCGGCGATATGGTCAAGGTCCGCATCGACGAAGCGGACGAGTACGACCTCTGGGCCAGCCTGGTGGAATAATCACGCCACTCCCCCTCAAAGCCAGTCGGTCTCACCGACTGGCTTTTTTAATGTCCGCCGCCCGTCAGGCTCTTGCATGCCCCCCTGTCATCCCCTGTCCCGCCCCTCGTCACCGATCACCTCCCCTTGCTCTTTTCGCACGCGCCCGTGAACCAGCGCACACTTCTCTCCTGCCACATGAGCCGCTTGTTTCCTGCACAAAAATAAGCCATGTCAACGGGGAAAAAACGAGCACGATCCAGCTCACATTATCGTTGTCACAGGGAGTGGCAAGGTGACTTTTTACTTTGTGAGAATTAATGCAACTGTATAATTTAAAAGGATTAAAAATACATTTTGACGATAATGACGTGCGCCGTGCAATTTTTACGATATCGACGAAATGAAGAGTTGTTGTTTTCCTGTTAATTCTGCTTTTCTAAGGGCGTTGGACGACACAACTACAAGGGTGCAAAACCTGACCAACAGCGAGGGCCGGTATCCAAGCATGCGATGTCGGTGCTCCATTCCAAAACCATGGAAGACCAATAAGAAAGGAAAAAATATGCTTGCCAAAGTATCCAAAATCGCAACCTCAGTCATGCTGGGAACTCTGCTTGCCGGTGCCACCGGCACAGCCATGGCCGCCGACAACAAGACGGTGCTGACCCTGGTTGCCCAGCAGGAAACCGCATGGGTCAAGAACTTCAACCCCTTCCTGCAAGCGGGTCTGCTCCACACCACCCGTCACTTCATCTATGAGCCGCTGGTGATCTTCAACGATATGCAGGGTGGCAAACCCGTCTATCGTCTGGCTACCCACTACGCCTTCAGCGATGATCTGAAATCCGTCACCTTCGACCTGCGCGAAGGGGTCAAGTGGTCCGATGGTGAAGCCTTCACCGCCGACGACATCCTCTTCTCCTTCAACCTGGTCAAGGCCAACAAGGCGCTGGACGAGCGCTCCATCTGGACCCAGATCAAGGGTGTCGAGAAGCTGGGTGACCACAAGGTCAAATTCGACCTGGCCGAGGTCAACACCAACGTGGTGAACGACCTGGTGCTGGTGCCCATCGTGCCGGAGCATCAGTGGAAGTCGGTGAAAGACCCGGTGGCCTTCACCAACGACAAGCCGGTCGGGACCGGTCCCTTCACCGAAGTGGACAACTTCTCCGCCCAGCTCTACACCCAGTGCCGCAACCCGCACTACTGGGACAACGCCAGCCTCTCCATCGACTGCCTGCGCATGCCGCAGATGGCCACCAACGACCAGGTACTGGCCGCCGTGATGAAGGGTGACGTGGATTGGTTCGGCTCCTTCGTGCCGGACATCGAGCGTCTCTACGTCGGCAACGATCCCAAGAACAACAAGTACTGGTTCCCCGCCTCCGGCACAGTGGCGTTCAACGTCAACTTCCAGAGCAAGAACCCGGGCAACCACGAAGCCTTCAACGACATCAACTTCCGCCGCGCCTTCTCCATGGCCATGGACCGCCAGTCCATGGTGGACATCGCAGGCTACGGCTACCCCACCGTCAACGAGTACCCGTCAGGGCTTGGCAAGGCATTCGCTTCCTGGGACAACCCGGACGTCGAGAAGAAGTACGGCAAGTACAACAAGTTCGACCTGGAAGGGGCCAAGGCCCTGCTGAAACAGGCGGGCTACAAGGACTGTGACGGCGACAAGTTCCTCGACACCCCGAGCTGCAAGAAGATCGAGTTCAAAGTGCTGGTACCGAACGGCTGGACCGACTGGGTCAACACCGTCCAGATCGGGGTCGAAGGCCTGCAGGCCCTGGGCCTGAACGCCAAGACCGCCACTCCGGAAGCCACCGTCTGGACCGAGTCCCTGATCACCGGTGACTTCGACGTCGCCCTGCAGGGTTACTTTGCCGGTGCCAACCCGCACAAGTACTTCGAGACCGCCTTCCACTCCCGCAACATGGGTGAGCGCGGCAACCGCTTCGCGGCGCCCCGCTACAAGGATCCCGAGCTCGACAAGCTGATCGACGACTTCACCCAGACCGCCGATGCGGCCAAGCAGAAGGAGATCATGTTCGCCATCCAGGAGCGTGTCGGGGCCAACCAGACCATCATCCCGGTGTTCAACAACCCGACCTGGTACGAATACAGCACCAAGCGCTTCAATGGCTGGTTCAGTGCCGACAACCCGGTCGCCAAGCCGCAGGTTCACCCGGACACCCCGGAGCGTCTGCTGCACGTGCTGTCACTCAAGCCAAACAGCTAATCACCCCGGCCCCCTGCGGGGGGCCCTCTTACCCGCCATGTCTTCCATCCCCCGCACCTGCCGGGGTTGGGGGAGCTTTGCCCGGCGCGGGGCAGGCTTGCAGTAAAAGGTATCACCATGGGATTTATACTTAGACGCTTCTCCTTCTATCTGGTCGCCTTCCTGGTGGCCGCCACCATCAACTTCCTGCTACCCAGAGCCATGCCGGGGGACCCCGTCTCCGTCATGTTTGCCCGGGCCGGCGCCATGATGGAACCCGCCGCGCTGGAAGCCCTCAAAGCCACCTTCGGTTTCGTGGACGGCCCCATCGGCACCCAGTTTCTCACCTATGTGAAGAGCGTCTTCACCTGGGATCTCGGCACCTCGGTGCGCTACTACCCCCAACCGGTTGCCGACGTCCTCGGCCGCGCCATCGGCTGGACCCTGTTCCTGGTGGGCACCTCCACCATTCTGAGCTTCTCCATCGGCTCCATCGTCGGCATCTTCGCCGCCTGGTACCGGGGCGGACGCATGGACAGCATCCTCTCCCCGCTCACCCTGGTGATGCAGGCCATCCCCCCCGTGGTGGTCTCCCTGCTCGCCCTCTTCCTGTTCGGAGTGAGCCTCGGCTGGCTGCCCATCGGCTACGCCTACAGCCCCGAGATCCCCGCCGATTTTGGCTGGGAGCACATCAAGAGCATCCTGCTGCACGCCATCATGCCGGTGGGCACCCTGGCCGCCGTGCAGGTAGGAGGCTTTCTCATCACCATGCGCAACAACATGATCAATCTCCTGGGCGAGGACTACATCACCATGGCCAAGGCCAAGGGGCTCTCCAGCAACCGGGTGATCTTCAACTACGGCGCCCGCAACGCCGTGCTGCCCAGCGTCACCGCCCTCTCCATGGCGCTCGGTTTCGTCATCGGCGGATCCCTCATCACCGAGGTGATCTTCAACTACCCCGGCCTGGGACTGACCCTCTATCAGGGCATCCTGGCCCGTGACTACCCCCTCATCCAGGGGCAACTGCTCATCATGACCATCACCATGCTCAGCTTCAATTTCCTGGCGGACGTGCTCTACGTCTTCCTGGATCCCCGTCTGCGTACAGGAGGCAAATAAGATGCGTATGCCGACTATCTTGAAAATCCTGCTGGGCAACAAGAAAGCCGCCTTCGGCCTCGCCATCGTGGTCACCTTCGTGCTGATGGCCCTGTTCGCCCCGCTGCTCGCCAGCAACGAACCCACCAAGCGGGTCGCCCGCCCCCACCAGCCCCCCAGCGTGGAGCTGGTGATGGGTTCCAACCGCATGGGCCACGATCTCTGGGCCCAGTTCACCAACGGCGCCCGCATCTCCCTGATGGTGGGCTTCGGGGCAGGCCTGCTGGTGTGCGCCCTGGCCATCACGGTGGGCATCACCGCCGGCTACTTCGGCGGCGTGGTGGACGAGTGCCTCACCTTCCTGATGAACGTGGTGCTGGTGATCCCGAACCTCCCCCTGTTGCTGGTGCTGGCAAGCTTCATCGGAGAGGCCTCCCCCATGGTGATCGCCCTCATCATAGGGTTGACCTCCTGGGCCTATGGTGCCCGGGTCATCCGCGCCCAGACCCTGGCCCTGCGGGAAAAGGAGTTCGTCATCGCCGCCGAGGTGCTGGGTGAACCGGCCTGGCGCATCATCCTGGTGGAGATACTGCCGAACCTCATCTCCATCATCGGGGTGAGCTTCATCGGGTCCATCATCTACGCCATCGTCACCGAGGCGACCCTGGAGTTCCTGGGGCTCGGCGACCCGACCGTGGTCAGCTGGGGCATCATGCTCTACAACGCCCAGACCTCGAGCGCCATCCTGGTGGGTGCCTGGTGGGAGATCCTGGCCCCCTGCTTCGCCATCGCCACCCTGGGGGCGGGCCTCGCCATGCTCAACTTCGCCATCGACGAAATCGCCAACCCGCAGCTTCGTTCCCACAAAGGCCTGCGTCGCTGGAAGCAGCTTGCCACTCCCATCACTGCTCAGGAGAAGACAGCATGAAGCCGCAACAACCCCTGCTGTCGGTGCGCCAGCTCTGCGTCGACTACATCACCGAAAGCGGCGACGTGCGCGCCGTCAATTCGGTCAGTTTTGACATCATGCCGGGTGAGGTGTTCGGCCTCGCCGGCGAGTCCGGCTGCGGCAAGTCCACGGTCGCCTTCTCGGTAGCTAGGCTGCACAAGCCGCCCGCCTACATCAGCGGCGGCGAGATCCTGTTCAAGGGAGAGAACATCCTCGCCTTCGACGACGAGCGACTGCGCAGCTACCGCTGGCGCCAGGCGAGCGTGGTGTTCCAGTCCGCCATGAATGCGCTCAACCCCGTGCTGCGCATGGAGGAGCAGTTCTGCGACGTGCTCTTGGCCCACAACCCCGGCATGACCCGCTATGAGGCGATCAAGCGCGCCCAGGAGCTGCTGGAGATCGTCGACATCCACCCGAGCCGGCTCAAGGACTACCCGCACCAGTTCTCCGGCGGCATGCGCCAACGGCTGGTGATCGCCATCGCCATGGCCCTCAACCCCGAGCTCTTGATCATGGACGAGCCCACCACGGCGCTCGACGTGGTGGTGCAGCGGGAGATTTTGCAGAAGGTCTATGCGCTCAAGGCGAAGTTCAACTTCTCCATCCTGTTCATCACTCACGACCTCTCGCTCATGGTCGAGTTCTGCGATCGCATCGGCATCATGTACGCGGGGGAACTGGTGGAGGTGGCGCCGGCCAAGGCGATCCTGACCGCGCCCCTGCACCCCTACACCCGGGGCCTTGGCAACTCCTTCCCCCCCCTGCATGGGCCCAAGACCGTGCTGGAGGGGATCCCTGGCAGCCCCCTCAACCTGCTGGAGGTGCCAGTGGGCTGCCGCTTCCAGGCACGCTGCGCCAAGGTGCACGCGCGCTGCCGCCAGGAATACACCCGGCTGGCCGAGATCCGGCCCGGCCAACAGGCTGCCTGCCACCTTCATGAGGCAGCAGAGGAACAACCGGATCTTCCGATCCATCTGGACAAGGCCGCTGGCTGTTAAGGATGTCTGTCATGCAAATCGCCCAAACCGACGCGCCCATCATCGAGGTCCAGCACCTCTACAAGGACTTCGCCGTCAACTCCAACGCCATCAAGAGCGGCAAGATGCGGGCGCTGTCCGACATCACCTTCAACCTGCACCGGGGCCGCGCCCTGGCAGTGGTGGGGGAATCCGGCTCCGGCAAGAGCACCATCGCCAAGATCATCGCCAAGATGTACAAGCTCTCCAACGGCCGCATCCTCTACCGTGGCCGCGACCTGGAGGAGTTCAACAAGGGCACCGCCCTGCTGGACTATCGCCAGAGCGTGCAGATGGTGTGGCAGGATCCGTTCGGTTCATTGAATCCGACCCACACCATCTACCACCACATCGCCCGCCCCCTGCTGCTGCACAGCAAGGTGAGCGACAAGCGGGATCTGCCCGACATGGTCTATGGCCTCCTTGAAAAGGTGGGGCTGACCCCCGCCAAGGCGACCGCGGCCAAGTACCCGCACCAGCTCTCCGGCGGCCAGCGCCAGCGGGTCAACATCGCCCGCAACCTGGCGGTGGAGGCGGAAGTGGTGCTGGCGGACGAACCCACCTCCATGCTCGACGTCTCCATTCGCATCGGCATCCTCAACCTGATGGAGCAGATGAAGAACGAGCTCGGCGTCTCCATGCTCTACATCACCCACGACATCGCCACCGCCCGCTACGTGGCGGAAGATCTGGCGGTGATGTACGTGGGTCACATGGTGGAGTGGGGAGAGGTGGACGAGATCCTGCACCACCCCCAGCATCCCTACACCCAGTTGCTCATCTCGGCGGTGCCGGACCCCGAGAAGAGCATCCACGCCGAGCTGGAGGGAGGCCGCAAGGGGGAAATCCCGCTCTGGACCCCGGAATCCCGTGGCTGTCCCTTTGCCGGGCGCTGCCATCAGGCCATGCCCCGCTGCAAGGAGAGCCTGCCGCCGGTGACCCGGCTCGCCGATAACCACTTCGTGCGCTGCTACCTCCACGAACAGGGGTAAGCAGGCCCGCGGCCGGGCGCCATCGCCCGGTCATGCCTCGCGTCGGGGCCGCAAGGCCCCGCAATGAGCCTCGCCCGCCAGGGGCGAGCCTTCGGAGTAAGACCTTGATGGAACTTTTGATCAACCAGGTGGGTTACGAATGTGACGGGGAGAAGAGCGCCCTGCTGCAGTGCGGCGCCGACCTCGATATCCGCGGCCACGTCAGGTTGCTGCGCCAGGAGGACGACCACCTTTTGCTGGAGACGCCGCTGGTGGCGGCGGGATGCGTCCCCGGCTGGCAGGGCCGCCACTACTGGCGGGCCGATTTCTCCGCCTTCACCGAGCCCGGCCACTACCGGCTGGAAGCCGTCGTGACCACAGGAGCGCAGGAGCGTCTGGTGCGCTCCCCCTCCTTTGCCATCGGCCGGGGGCTGCTGGCGCGCCGCTGCCTCTCCGATGTCATCCACTACTTCAAGGGACAACGCGCCAGCGGCACCTTCGACCGGGCAGACCGCAGGGCACGCCTCTTTGGCACCGATCAGCGCCGGGACGTACATGGCGGCTGGTTCGACGCCAGCGGCGACATGAGCAAGTACCTGAGTCACCTCTCCTACGCCAACTACCTCAATCCCCAGCAGACCCCCATGGTGGTCTGGTCCCTGCTCAAGTGCCGGGAACTCCTGGCGACACGTCGCGACATCGACGGGATGAACCTGTGCAAACGGCTCAATGACGAGGGGTTGCACGGGGCGGATTTTCTCTGCCGGATGCAGGACGAGAGCGGCTTCTTCTACATGACCCTGTTCGACAAGTGGAGCAAGGATCCCGAACAGCGGGAGCTGTGCGCCTATGCGACCCAGCAGGGGATCAAGTCCGCCCGCTGGCAGGCGGGTTTTCGCCAGGGGGGCGGCATGACCATCGCCGCCCTGGCCCGCGCCGCCCGGGAACCGAGTGGCGGCGACCTTGACACAAGCCAGTACGCCGAAGCGGCAAGACGCGGCTACCTGCACCTGCGCGAGCACAACCTCGCCTACCTGGACGACGGGGTCGAGAACATCATCGACGACTATTGCGCCCTGCTGGCGGCGGTCGAGCTCACCAGAACGCTGGGCGCCGAGTGGCTCTCCGAGGCGCGGGATCGGGCTGGCCGGCTGTGCGCCCGCCAGCGCGCCCATCCCGATCTCGGCCACCATTGGGCCGCCAACGACGATGGCTCTCGCCCCTACTACCACGCCGCCGAGGCGGGCCTGCCGGTACTGGCGCTGCTGGAGTATCTCGCCATCGAGCCGGATCCGGCGCGCCAGTGGGCGGCCCGGACCGTCGCCGAGCAGGCCCTGGCGGCCGAGCTGGCTCTCGCGGCCCGGGCAGGCAATCCCTTCGCCCTCGCCCGCCAGTATGTGAAAGGGGTCGATGAGGCGCCCCGGGTGAGCTTTTTCATGCCCCACCACAACGAATCCGGTTACTGGTGGCAGGGGGAGAACGCCCGGCTGGCATCGCTCGCTACCATGGCATTTGCTGCCGCACAGCACCTGCCCGGGCAGAGCGCACTGCTCTGCACCTTCGGCCAGCAGCAGCTCGACTGGATCCTGGGGAGAAACCCCTTCAACGCCTGCATGCTGGCGGGTCAGGGCATCAACAACCCGGAATACACCGCCGGCTACCCCAATGCGCAGGGGGGGATCTGCAACGGCATCACCGCCGGCTTCGATGACGAAAATGACGTTGCCTTTATTCCAGAGGCGTACAAGGATCGGCTGGATCAGAACTGGCGCTGGGGGGAGCAATGGATCCCGCACGCCGCCTGGTTCGCCCTGGCCATCACCTGGCAAAGCGCGCAGGGAGGCCCCCATGATTGAGTTCTGGGTCGGGGTGGACGGCGGCGGCACCCACACCCGGGCCCGCATTCGCAACAACGCAGGCAAGCTGCTCGGCGAGGGGCGCGCCGCCGGCTCCAATCTGGAGCTGGGCATCGCCCTCTCCCACGGCCATGTGCTGGCTGCCATCGATCAGGCCCGCATCGACGCGGGTCTGCCCAGGGAGAGCGAACAGCGGATGGGAGTCGGGCTCGCACTCGCCTCCGCCGAGCTCGCCGACTGCTACCACGCCATGCTGACCATGCCCTTCCCGTTTGCGCGGGTGAAGCTCACCTCCGATGCCTTTGGTGCCTGCCTCGGCGCCTTCGACGGCCAGGAGGGGGCCATCCTGATCGCGGGCACCGGCTCGGCGGGGCTCATCTACCGGGAGGGACGCCTTCGCACCTGCTCGGGTCGCGGCTTCCCCGTCTCGGATCTCGGCAGCGGCGCCTGGCTCGGGCTGCGTGCCATCCAGCAGTCCCTGCTCTGCCACGACGGCATCCTGCCCCCCAGCACCCTGGCGGTGCGCCTGATGGATCACTTCAAGCGGGATCAGGCCGAGGTGGTGCGCTGGGCCGCCCGCGCCATCCCGGCCGACTATGGCCGCTTCGCCCCCTGGGTATTCGATGCCGCGAGCGACGGGGACGAGCTCGCCACCGCCCTGCTGGATGAGACCTGTGCCCAGCTCGGCATGCTGCTGGAGGGCATGACCCAGCTCGGGGCAGACCGGATCGCCCTGCTGGGCGGCATCGGCACGCGCCTCGCCCCCCGTCTGGGCCACTTCCATCTGGTCGCCCCCAAGCGCGACGCGCTGGAGGGGGCCATCCTGTTTGCCAGGACGGAGGCGCTGCCATGTCTGCATCCCTGAGCCTGGTCGGGCCGACAACACCTGCGGGACAGGTTCCCGTTTCCTTCACCCCATCAGAGGAATTCCCATGTCCGCACCCCTGATCCACACCCGGGTCGATCACCGTGACGGTGACGATGTCTGGTTTCGCTTCACCCTGAGCCAACTCCCAGCCACCCCCTGGAAACTCCACTTCTGCCTCGCCCGCCAGATCGATCCCCACTCGATCGAAGGGGGCGCCCTGGAGCGCCAGAGCGGCAGTTACAAGGTCATGGTGCCCCACGAGGGGGTGAGCGAGCTGCGCTTCTGCTGTCGCAACACCCCGCTCAAGCATGACTCCGATATGCCCAAGGGTTTCTTCCTGAGCCTGGAGAGCAAGGGACAGCTGCAACCCCTGGTGCTGGAGGGGGAAGACCTTGGCCTGACCAACCCGCCCTCCCCGGGCCCCGATCTGCCGCCGGTGGAGGCCGTCAACGGCCTCGTGCCCCAGCCCGCCCACCTGATTTATACAGAAGGCAACTTCCGGCTGGCCGAGCGGGCCCACGTCGACGGCCCCGTTCCCCTCGCCTCCCTGCTCGCCCATTTCAACGAGCTGACGGGCCTGGCCCTGACCCAGGATCACGATGCGGAGATCCACCTCGTCGAGGCGACACTTCCCCCCGAGGGGTATGAGCTCACCATCACCCCTGAGGAGATCGTCATCCGGGCCGCCGGCGAGGCGGGCTGGCGACACGGGCTGGTGAGCCTGGCCCAGTGGGCGCTGCAACACGGAGAGAGCCTGCCCTGCCTGACGGTGCGGGATGCACCGCGCTTCGGTTTTCGCGGCATCTTCCTCGACTGTGCCCGCCACTTCCACTCCATCGCCACCCTCAAGCGCCTGCTCAAGCAGATGAGCCTCTACAAGTTCAACCGCTTCCACTGGCACCTCACCGATGACGAGGGGTGGCGCCTTGAGATCAAGGCCTTCCCCCAGCTGACCGCCGTGGGAGCCTGGCGCGGCCATGGCCTGGCGGTGGGGCCCCAGCTGAGCGGCGGCCCCGACCCTTATGGCGGTTACTACACCCAGAGCGAGGTGCGCGAACTGGTCGCCTACGCCGCCGGGCTTGGCATCACCATCATTCCGGAAATTGACATCCCGGGGCACTGTCACGCCGCCATCAAGGCGCTGCCCGAGCTGCTGGTGGAAGAGGCAGACCGCTCCCGCTACCTCTCGGTGCAATATTTCGACGACAACGTGCTCAACCCGGCCCTGCCCGGCACCTATCGATTCCTGGACGCCGTGATGGACGAGGTGTGCGATCTCTTCCCAGGGAGTCAGGTTCACATGGGGGGGGACGAAGTGCCCACCGGCGTCTGGACCGACAGTCCCGCCTGCCAGCAGCTCATGGCCGAGCAGGGGTATCAGGATTGCCGCGAGCTGCAGGGGCACCTGCTGCGCCACTGCCAGCAGTACCTGGCAGGCAAGGGCAAACAGATGCTGGGGTGGGAAGAGATACTGCACGGTGACAAGGTGAGCCGGGAGGCCACCGTCTTCGCCTGGACCAGCTTCCAGGCCGGCCTGGATGCCGCCGCATCCGGTTACCCCGTGGTGATGGCGCCTGCCCAGCACCTCTATCTGGATCTCGCCTGGAGTCAGGACATCCACGAGCCGGGACTCTACTGGGCGGGTACCCTCAACCTGGCGCAGGTGCATGCATGCGATCCTGCCCCGGCCGATTTCCATGCCAACGATAACATCCTGGGGGTGCTGAGCCCCTTGTGGTCGGAACTGATCACCTCTCGCGATCGTCTCGACTACATGTTGTTCCCGCGCATGCTGGCCACGGCAGAGGTGGCCTGGAGCACTCCCGCCCGCAAGGTGTGGGAGCACTTCGTCGCCCGTCTGCCCGGCCAGCTGCACATCCTCGACCAGTTGCAAGTGCGTTACCGGGTGCCACAGAGGTAGTGTTATCTTTTTCTTTTCGGCGACCTTTTGGTCGCCGTTTTTTTACTCATCAACAACAAAAACCCAACCTAGCCCCTAATGCCAGTCAGTTAAGCCTGACTGGCATTGTTTTTACTAGGTTTTCTCGTCGCATACTTCTGTGGTTTGGCTTTGATGCACCTTGGGTAACTTCGTTCTCGGCGGGCGGGTAACTTGAACTGCTCTGCCTGTTTGTCCAAC
>NZ_JAGKRI010000379.1:0-928 GCF_017939255.1 Aeromonas sp. Prich7-2 | reverse complement strand
TGGGGATGACGTCAAGTCATCATGGCCCTTACGGCCAGGGCTACACACGTGCTACAATGGCGCGTACAGAGGGCTGCAAGCTAGCGATAGTGAGCGAATCCCAAAAAGCGCGTCGTAGTCCGGATTGGAGTCTGCAACTCGACTCCGTGAAGTCGGAATCGCTAGTAATCGCAAATCAGAATGTTGCGGTGAATACGTTCCCGGGCCTTGTACACACCGCCCGTCACACCATGGGAGTGGGTTGCACCAGAAGTAGATAGCTTAACCTTCGGGAGGGCGTTTACCACGGTGTGATTCATGACTGGGGTGAAGTCGTAACAAGGTAACCCTAGGGGAACCTGGGGTTGGATCACCTCCTTACCTTAATGATGACGAAGTTGTTGAGTGTTCACACAGATTGCCTTGATTCAAAGTAGTTAGAGCAAAGACCTGATGCGAAAGCGTCAGTGCTTATTCAACTTCGGTTGAATGAGAGAAGCCCGTTCGTTGGGTTGGGATGTGAATAGCGGCGCAAGTTGCTACCCAATTCAAAGTTAGCGATAACAACGAACAGCGCTAAAGGCCGCTAGCCTCGCAGGCTCGGCGTCGCCTTTACGAAAATCATTGCGAAGGTTACTTCGCAAAACATGATTTTCGTCCCCTTCGTCTAGAGGCCTAGGACACCGCCCTTTCACGGCGGTAACAGGGGTTCGAATCCCCTAGGGGACGCCACTTCTCTTCGCAGCTCAAGAATGCAGACATAAGCATCACATGTTTATGTCTGTTTTCTTCGGCCTTGTGCCGTTGCAAACATGCTCTTTAACAATCTGGAAAGCTGATTTAAAAAGTAGTTCTCAAACATTTGTTACAAGTGCTTTGGAAACTTCTTGGCGAAAACCAAATTTTATTTGGTCCTTGTTGTACGACAACAAGCTGTGCCGGTTTCACC
>NZ_JAGKRI010000081.1:0-18220 GCF_017939255.1 Aeromonas sp. Prich7-2 | reverse complement strand
ATAACCTGGCCAGAAGGAGGCAATATCAATATGATGCACGGCGACAGCAGGGTGATGGTGGTGGTGTGTTTGGAGACAGCCAGTTTACCAGCACCCTGTCTGTCAACTTCCACTTCCCCAAGATCCCGCGAAGAACCTTTTTTTATGGCTGCCCTTGGCCGTCACCCGGCCATGTAGTGCGCGATAAACGCCTTCATCGGCATGGGCCTGCCATAGAAGTAGCCCTGCAGGAAGGTCACGTTGCGCGCCCTCAGGTAAGCGGCCTGCACCTCGTTCTCCACCCCTTCCGCCACCAGTTGCAGCTCGAGCCGGGTCGCCAGATCGATGACGTTCTCGACGATGTGGCTGGAGAGCGCGTCCGAGCCGATCATGCCGACGAAGCTCTTGTCGATCTTGAGGAAGTCCACCTGGAAGGCCTGCAGATAAGTCAGGCTGGAGTGGCCGGTGCCGAAGTCGTCGATGGCGATGAAGACGCCGAGGGCGTGCAGCTCGGCGAACAATCGGTCTGTGGTCTCGTCCGCCACTATCAGCTCCCGCTCGGTCAGCTCCAGCACCAGCTTGATGGGGTTGTCCCTGAAGGCGTCGATGAAGTCGCGGCAATCCTCCACCAGGCTCAGATCCTTGCAGTGGCTGGCGCTGATGTTGAAGCCGAAGTGGAATCCCTTGGGCAGCTCGTGGACCCGGCCGGCGAACTGGGCGCGCACCTGCCTCATCAGCGAGCGGGTCATGGGCACGATGAGGTCGCACTCCTCCGCCATGGGGATGAAACGATCCGGCGAGATCATGCCCTGCTGGGGATGTTGCCAGCGCATCAGCACCTCGCAGCCGCTCAGGTGGGCGTCGTCGCCGGTCACCACCGGCTGGATGTAGGGGATGAACTCCTGCAGCTCCAGCGCCCGTCGCAGCGCCTGCTGCGGCGAGGTGGAGCGGCCCGTCAGCCAGAAGACCCCGAGGCCGAACATCAGACTCAGCAGGGGATAGAAGATGAGGCTGACCTTGGAGTAGTCCCAGATATGGGCGCCGTATTCACGGTTCGAGATGGTGGTCACCACCTTGAAGGGGTATCGCTGGGACGCCTGCTCCAGATAGCCGCCGTCCTCGGGAGAGAGCAACTGATCGGTGAGCTGGCTGTCGCGCAGCAGCATCTGCGGCCCCACCACCAGCCCCAGCGGCGAGTTGCGGCTCATCATGTCGAGGATGTTGAGCAGGTAGTAGCCATCCACCCCCACCAGCACGCTGTACTCCCCCGCCTCCTGGCGGTAGACGATGAGCGGCCGCTTCGGGGTGACCGGATTGCCCCGCATGAGATCGAGTTTCCCCCCGACATAGTCGTTGAGATCTATCATCCCCTTGACGGGGCCATAGAGGGAGGTGCAGTAGATATTCTCCCCCTCGGCCAGGTTGACGCTGCGCACGTCCGGCACCGTCGCCACCTGATCCCGCAAGCCCTGCACCACCGTGAGGCAGGGCTTGCCGACGCTGCCCATCACGGCGTCGGCGGCCAGGCGCGCATTGTCCAGGGTCCGGTCAAACATCAGCTGGGCATGCTGCAGCCGCTCCACCGCATCCTGTCTCACCCCGGCCATGGTCTGCCAGGCGGAGATGGAGAACCCCAGCACCATGGGCAGCAGGCCGGCCAGCAGGGAGTAGACCAGCCGGAGATAGTATTGGCGCACCCTCAGACGACGAAATGGCATATTCCTCCAGATTCGACACGGCGAAAAAGCGGGCAAGTTTACCCCTTGTCGTCGGCTTGGCAAGGGATGATGACGGCATCATGGGCGCCGCCTTCCCGAAATTTAGCGTCCAAACAGGCCTTTTGTATATGCCTTTCCGTCCCGGCGAGGCGCGCGGATCCGGGCGGCCATCCTCGGAAGCCGTGAGCGGCGACGAAATATAACCCGAGCAAAAACAGCCGCTTGTTCATCCGACTCCGGCCCTCTAGAGTAGAGGCAACGGCATCGGGAGAGCGCGCATGAAGATACTGATCACGGGGGGCACGGGGTTTATCGGCCGCCGTCTGGTGGCACACCTCAAGGTGGCGCACGAAGTAGTCGTGCTGACCCGCCAGGGCAGCCGGGCCTACGAGCTGCTCGGCCACGATGTCACCCTGCTGGACAGCCTGGACAGGCTGGATCACCTCAATGACGTGGACATCGTCATCAACCTGGCCGGCGAACCCATCGCCGCCGGACGCTGGAGCGAGTCCCGCAAGCAGTTGCTCTGCAACAGCCGCTGGCTGCTGACCGAACAGCTGGTGGATCTCGTCAAACTATCCAGCACGCCCCCCAGATTGCTGCTCAATGCCTCCGCCATCGGCTGGTATGGCCGCCAGGATGACGCTCCTCTGGATGAAACATGCCAGAGCCCTCACGACGAATTCACCCACCGTCTCTGTCAGCAGTGGGAGCAGCTTGCCCAGCAGGCCCGCTCGGCCCAGACCCGGGTCTGCATCCTGCGCATCGGCCTGGTACTCGGCATGGAGGGGGGCGCCCTGCCCAAGATGCTGCCCCCTTACCGCCTCGGCCTCGGCGGCCCCATGGGCAGCGGCACCCAGATGATGAGCTGGATCCACGTGCAGGATCTGGTGCGGGCCATGCTGTTTCTCATCGAGCACGGCGAGTGTGACGGCATCTTCAACGGCACGGCCCCGCAACCGGTCAGCAATCGCCGGTTCAGCGAGACCCTGGCCGCTACGCTCCATCGCCCGCACCTCTTCTTCGTACCGGCCCCCCTCCTGCGGCTCCTGATGGGAGAGGCGGCGGATCTGCTGCTCACCGGACAGCAGGTACTGCCCGCCCGCTTGCAGCAGGCCGGTTTTCACTTCAGTTTCCCGGCCCTGCCCGGCGCTCTGGACAATCTGCTGCACTCACCCCGTTGACCCAATGACACATCCCGACCGAGGTCGGGATGTGTCGAGCCATCAGAGCAGCCCCTGCCCCAGTCCCCTGAGCCGGTCGCTCAGGGTACCCGCCAGCAGTTGGCGGCGCATGCCCTGTCCGGCCAGGGTCACCAGCACGGCCCCAAGCAGGGGGAGTGCAGCCCAGATGGCCCAGTGGAACTGCCACTGCGCTCCCTCCCACCACCACTGCAGGCCGAAGGAGCAGAGCTCCACCACCATGGCGGCGCAGAGCCCTGCCAGGGCACCGCTCGCCACCAGCTCCCAGCGCAACATCTTCTCGAGCAGGGCGCTCCCCGCCCCCAAGGTGCGCATCAGCAGCAGCTCACGGCGGCGATGGGCCATGCCGGCCTGGGTCTGGGTCAACAGCACCAGCAGGGCGGCCACCGTCACCAGCCCGAGCATCAACCCCAGGGCGCGGCTCACCTGATCGGAGACCAGGGTGAGGCGGCCTATGAGATCCTCCACATCGATGAGGCTCACCGTGGGGTGGCGGCGGATGAGTTCCACCTCTGCCCCTCGCCCCTCAGGCGGCAGACGATAGCTGCCGAGCCAGGTCTGGGAGAAGGGGGCCAACACATCCGGCGAGAAGATCATGTAGAAGTTCGGCCTCATGTTGTCCCACTTGATGGACCTCAGGCTGGTCACCCTGGCCTCGAACGCCCGCCCCTCTATGGTGAAGCCGAGCACGTCGCCGAGCGCGATGCCGAGCCGTCCCGCCAGTGCCTCGTCGACGGAGACCTCCCCCTTGCCGGCCAGCCATTGACCGGCAGTGACCTTGTTGTCGGCGGGCAGGGCCGATGTGGTGGTGAAGTTGAGCTCCCTGTCCACCCCCTCCCGCGCCGCATCCTCCCCCACCGCCTCACCGGCGATACGGGTCAGGCGCCCGCGCACCATGGGGTAGAAGTCCGAGGTGATGGCCCCGGCCTGGTGCAGATCGGCCAGGATCCCTTCCCGCTCGCTGTCCGCCACATTGACCAGGAAGCGGTTCGGGGCGTCGGCAGGCAACCGGGTGGAAAAATCCTCCAGCAGATCGACCCGCGCTGCCCACAGCAGCCCGAACAGCATCAGGGCCAGGGCGAAACCCGCCAGCTGGAACAGACCACTGCCCCGCTCACGGGAGAGGTGATTGATGGCCAGGCGCAGGGCATGGGGCCCCTTGAGCCGACTGCCAAGGCGCAGCAGCGCGGAGGCGAGCAGGGCCAGCAGCGCCATCAACACCCCCATGCCGCCGATGAGCCCGCAGGCCAGCCTGATGTCGGCGGTAAAGCCCCACACCAGGGCAAACAGCCCGATGAGCCCCACGGGCACCGTCAGCCAGGGAGGGATCCCCGCCTCCAGCTCCCGGCGCAGCACCCGCAGCGGCGGTACCTTGAGCAGCCTCAGGAAGGGGACGAACGCCAGCATCAGGGTGATGAAGAAGGCGACCGCGAGGCCCAGGGCGAAGGGTCGCCAGGAGGGGGGCGGCAGATCCGCAGGCAGCAGATCCCCCAGCAGGTTCAGGGTCAGCCACTGCATGGCGCTGCCCGCCACCAGCCCCATCAGGGCCCCCACCAGGGTCAGGGAGAATAGCAGGGTGCCCATCAGTTGCCACAGGGTGCGCCGCGAAGCGCCGAGCGTCTTGAGCAGGGCCACCATGTTGGTCTGGCGCTCGGCGAAATGGCGCACCGCTATCCCCATGGCCAGGGCGCCGAGCAGCACGCCGGCAAGGGATGCCAGACGGAAGAAGCGCTCGGCATTGCCCAGGGATTTCCCCACCTGGGTACCCTGATCGTCGGGTTTGACGAGCTTTTGCCCGGCGCTCAGCCTGGGGTTGAGCCAGGCCTCATAGCGGGCGATGGCGTCACGGGGCCCCTTGACGAGATAGCGCCACTGCTGGCGACTGCCCGGCAGCAGGGCCCCGGTCGCCTCGATATCGGCGCTGTGGATCAAGGCCCTTGGCGCCATCTGGAAGGGGCTGAACCCCTGATCCGGCTCCTGGCCCAGCTCCCCTGCCACCGTCAGCCGGGTGTTGCCGACCTCGAGTACCTCCCCCACCTTGGCGCCGAGCAGCTGCATCACCCTGGCGGAGAGCCAGATCTCGCCGGGCGCCGGGGCGCGCTGGGGAGTGAGCTCCAGCTTGCCGTAGAAGGGAAAATCCCCGGGCACGGCGCGGATGGAGGCCAATTGCAGGGTATCACCGTGAAACAGCATGCTGTTGAAGCTGACCGTGGTCTGCACGGCCAGCCCCTCCTGATGCGCCTGCGCCAGCCACTCTGCCGGTGCCGGCGTCGCGGAGCGCAGCACCCTGTCCCCTCCGATGAAATCCCGCCCGGAGGCCTTGAGCCCCGCATCCAGCCGATCCGCCACCAGGGCCACGCTGAGCACGCAGGCGACGCTCAGCGCCAGCGCCAGCACAAACCAGCGCAGCTCCCCGCTGAACCCTTCCCGGCGCAGCAGCTTCAATCCCAGTCGCCACTGACTCATGACGCCTCCCTCACCGTCCATGCTGCTGCCAACGATCCCCTGGTGCAGCTCTGTCTCCAATGACTCATGACAGCTCTCCCACCCTGGCCGCCATGACAGCCTGAGCCTCCAGCCGCCCGGCTGACATCACCAGCTGTCGCTGGCAGCGCTGGGCCAGCTCATGGTCATGGGTCACCACCACCAGGGTGGTGTTGTGCTCGCGGTTGAGACGAAACAGCAGTTCGATCACCGTCTCCCCGGTCTTGCTGTCGAGGTTGCCGGTGGGCTCGTCCGCCAGCAGCAGGCTGGGGCGGGTCATGAAGGCACGGGCAATGGCGACCCGCTGCTGCTCGCCGCCGGAGAGGCGCGGCGGCAGGTGGTGCAACCGCTCTCCCAGACCGACCTGTGCCAGCAGCTCCCGGGCACGGGGCTCGCTGTCGGTCTCCCCCCGCAGCTCGGCCGGCAACATGACGTTTTCCAGGGCGCTCAGGGTGGGCAGCAGCAGGAACGACTGGAACACGAACCCCACCTGCTCGGCCCGCAGCCTGGCGCGTCCCTCCTCGTCCAGCCGGGTGAGGGAGTGACCGAGGATCTCTATCTCGCCGCTGCTCGGCAGATCGAGACCGGCCAGCAAACCGAGCAGGGTGGACTTGCCGGAACCGGACGCACCGACCAGCGCCAGCGTCTCGCCGGTATTGACTTGCAGATCGATCCCTTCAAGGATGGTGAGGCTTTCCTGACCGAGGCGAACGGTTTTACCGAGCCCCCTGACGGCGATAATGGGCGTTGAACTCATCTTGGGTATCCTGTTTGCCTGAACCTGTAATGACAATAGAACGTGGGAGTTGACTGCATGATGCGTCTCTTGTTTGCCGTGAGTTGCCTGTGCTGCTGGGCAGCGTCCGTCCAGGCCCAGACCCTGCTGGTACTGGGCGACAGCCTGAGTGCCGGCTACCAGATGCAGGCCGAACAGAGCTGGCCTGCCCTGCTCAATGAAAAGTGGCAGCAGCAGGGGGGAGAACACACCCTCATCAATGCCAGCATCAGCGGTGAAACGACCCAGGGCGGCCTGGCCCGCCTGCCCGCCCTGCTCGAAACCCACAAACCGGACTGGGTGTTGATCGAACTCGGCGCTAACGACGGGCTGCGGGGTTTTGCTCCCGCCATCACCCGGGCCAACCTGACCAAGATGATCGAGCTCACCCGGGCGCACCAGGCGAAGACGGTGCTGACCCAGATCCTGCTGCCCCGCAACTATGGGGCGCGCTATCTGCAACAGTTCGAGCAGATCTTCCCGGATCTTGCGAAGGCCAACGACCTGCCGCTGATGCCCTTCTTTCTGGATGATATTGTGCTGCGCCCTGAACTCATGATGAACGATGGACTGCACCCGACGGCTGCCGCCCAGCCCCGGATCCGCGACAAGGTCGCCCGCTTTGTCGAGCCTCTGCTGACTCAGTAGCCCGGTGGCCGGGCCCATGGTCCTTCCCCTTGCCCAGCAAAAAGCCCCCGCATGGCGGGGGCTTTTTCATGGTTCGGCGTGCCGGATTCAACGGCCCAGGATCTGCCGCATCCGCTGCTGGGCCACATCCACCAGCAAGTCGGGCTGGAATTTGGAGATGAAGCGATCACACCCCACCTTCTTGACCATGGCCTCGTTGAAGTTACCGCTCAGGGAGGTATTGAGGGTGATGAAGAGATCGGACATGCGCGGGTCGCTGCGCACCTCGTGAGTCAGGCGATAACCATCCATCTCCGGCATCTCGGCGTCCGTGATCATCAGCATGATCTCGTCGGTCACCTTCTTGCCCGCATCGCACCACCCCTTGAGCAGCTTGAGGGCCTGCAAGCCGTCCTGGCACTCGATGACCTCGAGCCCGAGCTGGGCGAGGGTCTCGCGCACCTGGTTGCGGGCCGTGCTGGAGTCATCGACGATGAGCACCCGGCGTCCCTGCATCTGGGGCAGGATCTCCTCGTCCAGCACCTCGGACGAGATACGCACGTCATAGGTGATGATCTCCGCCAGCACCTTCTCCACGTCGATGATCTCGACGATCTGGTCGACGCCCCCTTCCGGGATGCGGGTAATGGCGGTGAGGTAGTTGGCACGACCCGCCGAACGGGGCGGCGGCAGTATGTCCTTCCAGGTCATGTTGACGATGTGGGCCACCTGCCCCACCAGGAATCCCTGAATGGTGCGGTTGTACTCGGTGATGATGAGGTTGGACTCCTGATCGATGGCCATGGGACGCATCCCGATGGCACCGCGCAGGTTGATGACGGGGATGGAGACGCCGCGAATGTTGGCAACACCGCTGATGTTGTGGTGGGACCCCGGCATCTTGTTCAGATGAGGCAGCTTGACCACTTCCCGCACCTTGAAGACGTTGATCGCAAACAGTTGCTGGGCACCCAAACGGAACATCAGCAGTTCCAGGCGATTCTCCCCTACAAGCTGGGTACGTTGATCCACTGAATCCAATATGCTCGCCATATAACGCCCTTACGTCCATTTCCCGAAATTGCCCCGCACCGGAGCTGCGACATGCCAACCAGCCCCGCTTTCCCTGTCGGGACAACGCAAGCCTATATAGAAATAATGAAAAGCGTCGAGGAAAGATAGGATCTTGACCACGGGGCGTGATCATCGCCCCATCACTGCCTCATGGCAAGCACAGCCACGCACCGGCCCCGACAACAAGGGTATCGACCACACGGGGCCATTGCTGAACCCCGGCGTGCCGCTCTTGTCATCCAGCGCGGTCCGCCAGCAACAAAAAGACCGGCCACATGGGCCGGTCCTGGGATGTGCAGTGCGTCCGGGACGACTTAGAAGTTGTACTGCAGGGCCACGGCGACGATGTCGTCGGTGGACTTGTTCAGGCTGTTCTTGCCGGTGGAACCCACTTCGTCCAGCAGGTTGATCTTGTAGTCCACGTAGGCATTGAAGTTGTCGGTGAAGTTGTACCAGGCACCCACGGAGACGTATTCGGTCGCGGTGTCATCGATGCCGTGAGCGCTGTCCTTCACGTCGGTACGCAGGTAGGCCAGGGAGGGCTTGAACTTCGGCGTGATGTTGTACTGCACGACCGCTTCGTAGCCATCCATCTTCTCGGCGTAACCGCGCATGGAGCCGGTGTCCACGAAGAGGTGATCTTCACCGTGGGAGTAGGTGGCGGCCATGTAGAGGTTGCCGACGGCGTACTTGGCGCCCACCCCGAACAGCTTGGCGTCGTTGTCGCCGCCGAAGCTCACGTTCTCGGCCTGTTCGTCGGTCTTGCCTGCCTGGTTGTAGGCGGCACCCAGGCTCAGGCCCATGTTGAAGTCATAGTTGGCAGAGAGGGCATACCCCTCGGAAGAACCTTTCGGGCTCCAGGTGCTGTTCGGACCGACGCGCTCGCTGCGGCTCGCGTTCTGCGGGTCGTTGTTGCCGGTGAACTGGGCACCCAGGGTCAGCCCCTGCCAGTTGTACATGTACTGGGCCAGGCCGTTGGTACGACCGGTACCGAACACCTCGGTGTCCTTGCCCAGACCATCACCACCCCACTCCGGCAGCACGTCGGTGTAGTTGTTCACCGCCTTGGTGAACAGACCGTCCTGGCGACCGTAGCTGAAGGCACCGAAGCGATCGTGCTTGATGCCCGCATAGGCGTAACGCAGCTCGTCGTTGTCAGAACCGGAGACCGGCAGGTTGTACTCGGCGAAGCCGAACGCGGTCAGATCCTCGTCAACCTTGGTTTCACCTGCGATGTGCAGACGCAGGTAGCTGGCATCGCCTTCGGTGGCATTGTCATCGGTGCCGTAGTACATGCCGTTGACGCGGCCGCCGATGTCCAGTTTGGTACCATTCTGATCGTAAACGTTGGCGGCCTGTGCACCACCGGCCAGCAGCAGGCTGGAGATGGCCATCGTCAATGCTGTCTTTTTCATTGTTCTTTCCTCAGGTGTAAGCACTCTCTGTCAGACCAGAGTTCGGTCGTGATGATCGGTTGATGTGCCGATGGCCTAAGGTAGATCCGGAAACCTTGATGGGAACTGAAGCGGCGAACGATTAATTATAAAAGCATCAATTCGAGCTGACGCCGCGACATATAATGTCACTCGAATTAATTCTTGCGGAATTTATGACCAAGAAAATCAATATAGCAATACAAGTGATCTATAAAACGGGATAAATGCAGTTTAATACTTCAACATGGCGAGAAGCAGGGAAGCCCTGCCGGGCGACACGGGCTCCCCGCACACCTTCCCCGCCCCGTCAGACCGGCTGCCAGCCGCGCATGACCCTCAGCAGATCCTTCCAGCTCACTATGCCCACCAGGGCGCCGTTTTCCAGCACAGGCAGACAGGAGATCTGGTGCTCCAGCATGAGGCCGGCGGCCTCTTTCAGGGAGCGTTCGGGGGAGACGGTGATGGGTTCACGGCTCATGATCTGGTGGGCGCGCCGGTTGAGGGTCTCGGTGTCCCGGTTCATCTCGGCATCCGTGTCCAGATAGGGGCTGATGGCACGCAGCAGATCCCGGTCCGAGATGACCCCCACCAGCTCCTCTTCTTCCACCACCAGAAGGTGGCGGAAATGGGCCTGCTCGAAGATCTCCTTGATGACGCTCAGCCTGTCATCCATGGAAACGGTCGCGACCCGGGTCGTCATGATCTCTTTAATCAACATGGTCAGCCTCCTGCCCCCCAGATGTCTCTGTTATGACACGTTTTTCCGGCGGCAGCCATCCCCCCCGCCCTCAAGTGCAAATTTGTGTCATTTCACGTAAGATCCGCGCCAGTTTCTCTCCTTCAATCGAGCCAAGCAGACCCATCCATGATAGTTGCCAGTCAAATCGAACTGATCCGCGGCGGCCGCACGCTGCTGGACAACGCGTCCGCCACCATACACCCCGGCCACAAGGTGGGCCTGGTGGGCAAGAACGGCTGTGGCAAGTCCACCTTCTTTGCGCTGGTGCGGGGCGAGCTGGCCATCGACAACGGCAGCTTCAGCCTGCCCGCCGGCTGGCAGATTGCCGGCGTGGCCCAGGAGACCCCGGCGCTGGACTGCTCCGCCCTGGAGTACGTGATCGACGGCGACAAGGAGTTCCGCGCCCTGGAGGGCGAGCTCGCCCGGGCCGAGGCGGATGACAACGGTCTGCTGGTGGCCGAGCTGCACGGCAAGCTCGATACCATAGGTGCCTACAGCATTCGCGCCCGTGCCGCCGAGCTGCTGCACGGTCTGGGTTTTGGCGGCGATCAGCTCGACTCGCCGGTCAGAAGCTTCTCCGGTGGCTGGCGTATGCGCCTGAACCTGGCCCAGGCGCTGCTCTGCCGCTCCGATCTGCTGCTGCTGGATGAACCGACCAACCACCTGGATCTCGACGCCGTCATCTGGCTGGAGAAGTGGCTCAAGGGCTATCAGGGCACGCTGGTGCTCATTTCTCACGACCGCGACTTCCTCGATTCCGTGGTGAATCGCATCATCCATATCGAGAACGGCAAGCTCAACGAATACAGCGGCGGCTACTCCGACTTCGAACTGCAACGGGCCGAGCACCTGGCCCAGCAGCAGTCCATGTACGAGAAGCAGCAGCGGGAGATGGCCCACATGCAATCCTATGTGGACCGCTTCCGCTACAAGGCCTCCAAGGCCCGTCAGGCCCAGAGCCGCTTGAAGGCCATGGAGCGGATGGAGAAGATCCTGCCCGCTCACGCCGACTCCGAGTTCAGCTTCGAGTTTCGCGAGCCCTCCGCTCTGCCGACCCCGCTCATCGCCATGGAGAACCTCAGCGCCGGTTACGGCGACAAGGTGATCCTGGAGAAGATCAAGCTCAACCTGGTGCCGGGGTCGCGCATCGGCCTGCTCGGTCGCAACGGCGCGGGCAAGTCCACCTTCATCAAGATGCTGTCGGGCTCCAACCCGCCCCTCTCCGGCAAGCTGGAGGTGAGCGCCGGGGTGAGTATCGGCTACTTCGCCCAGCATCAGCTCGAGACCCTGCGCCTCGATGACAGCCCCCTCGATCACCTGGTGCGCCTGGCCCCGGACAAGACCGAGCAGGAGCTTCGCAACTACCTCGGCAGCTTCGGTTTTCACGGCGACAAGGTACTCGACAAGGTAGCCCCCTTCTCCGGCGGTGAGAAAGCGCGGCTGGTGCTGGCCCTCATCACCTGGCAAAAGCCCAACCTGCTGCTGCTGGATGAACCGACCAACCACCTGGATCTGGAGATGCGCCACGCCCTGACCATGGCCCTGCAAGGGTTCGAGGGGGCCATGGTGGTGGTCTCTCACGACCGTCATCTGCTGCGCACCACCACGGATGACTTCTATCTGGTCCACGGCGGCCGGGTCGAGCCCTTCGACGGGGATCTCGACGACTACCACAAGTGGCTCGGCGAGCAGGAGAAAGAGGCCAATGCCAAGCCGGCAGATGGCACCGTCTCCGCCAACTCGGCGGTGGCGCGCAAGGATCAGAAGCGCCTCGAAGCCCAGTTCCGGCAAGCGACCCGGCCGCTGCGCCAGAAGCTGGAGAAGCTCGAAACCAGCATGGAGAAACTGCAGGCCAAGCTGGCCGCGGTGGAAGAGCAGCTCGCCGATCCCGCCATCTATGAAGAGAGTGCCAAGGGCAAGCTCTCCGAGCTGCTCAAGTCCCAGGGCCCTCTCAAGGAGGAGCTGGAGCACGTCGAGCTGGAGTGGATGAGCCTCTCTGAGGAGCTGGAAACCATGGAGCAGGCCTTCTTTGCGTGATGAAGCCTTGATGGCCAGCGAGCGGGTCAGCCCCGACGCCCTCCCCACCCCTTCCGAGTTCTGGACATGGAGCACAGGCGCCTATGGCCAGCGCAGCCAGGACTGGCTCCACGTGCAAAGCATGGGGGGCAACGTCAACCTGGCACTCCTGCTGCACCACCTCGACCTGCTCCGGATCCCGGTCGACCTCACGGACTTGCAACCGGCCCTGGTACAGACCGAGGCGGTGCTGCTCCCCTGGCGCACCCTGCGCCAGCAGGCCAAGTCACGGGTGGGGGCCGAGGAGTACCAGACCATGCTGGCCCACGAACTGGAGCTGGAGCGGCTGCAACAGGGGGTCTTGCTGCAGACCCTGCGCACCCTCGCCCTGTTTCGCGGCGACAGCCGCAACCTGTTTCACTATCTATCGTTACTGGGTGCCCAGCAGGGCCCCCTCAGAGATCTCATATGCTGAGCTACCGCCACGCCTTTCACGCCGGCAACCACGCCGATGTGCTCAAACACGCCGTCCAGGCCCTGATCATCGAGTCCCTCAAGAAGAAGGAAAAACCCTTCATCGTGCTGGACACCCATGCCGGTGGCGGTCTCTACGACCTGCGCGGCGACTGGTCCCAGAAGAAGGCGGAATACGCCGACGGCATAGGCCGCCTGTGGGATGAGCGGGCCCAGTGGTCTGCCATGGCCCCCTATCTGGGTGCCATCGAGGAGATGAACAGCGATGGCCAGCTGCACTACTACCCCGGCTCGCCGGAGCTGTCCCGCCGCCTCATCCGCGATCAGGACAAGCTGGCGCTGATGGAGCTGCACAACAACGAGGTGGAGGATCTTCGCGCCAACATGGGGTACGACCCCCGCGTCGCCGTCCACCATCGCGACGGCTTCGAGGGGCTGGTGGCCCTGCTGCCGCCCACCCCGCGCCGCGGCCTGGTGCTGATCGATCCTCCCTATGAGCTCAAGGAAGATTACTTCGCCGTGGTCGATACCCTTAAAAAAGCGCAAAAGCGCTGGGCCACCGGCATCTATGCGCTCTGGTATCCCATCCTCGGGCAAGAGGCGGACAAGTCCCGCGACATGCTCAAAGCGATCAAGCGGGAGAACTTCGGCAACGTCCTGGTAGCGGAGCTGGAAGTGGCTGGCCAGACTGCCGATTGGGGCATGAACGGCTCCGGCATGCTCATCGTCAGCCCCCCCTGGATGCTGGACGAGCAGATCGAGGCCTTCTTGAAACCCTTGTGCGCCAGGCTGGCCCAGGGCGCCGGCGCCCAGTACAGGGTGGAGTGGCTGAGCAAGGCCGAGGCCTGACCCTCGGAACCACAGAAATGAAGAAGGGCCTGTCACAGCAGGCCCTTTTTCATTGGGGCTGATGACCCGGCACGTTCACGCTGGCCAGCTGCTCGGGTAGGCGGCTCGCCAGCCAGTCGATGGCGAGCCGGGTCTTGAGGGGCAGATGCGGACCACGGGGCCAGAGGGCGTTGATGGGATAGCGCCGACCCGGCAATCGGGCCAGCAGCTCGCGCAGCTCGCCCCGCTCAAGGTGAGGCCGCGCCAGCCAGGTCGGCAGCCAGGCGAGACCAAAGCCCGCGATGGCCGCCTGGGTGATGGCGTTGAGATCGTCCATCTGCCACCGCCCTCTGGGCTGGACTTCGCGCCATGCCTCGGCCTCCTGCCACCACCACGACAGCACCCGCCCCTGGCGCAGATAGGCGATGCACTCGTGATCCGGTAACTCGGCCAGGGTCACAGGTTCCCCCCGCTCGGCCAGATAGGCGGGCGAGGCGCAAAGCGTCATGCCGTGCTCCCCGAGCCTGCGCGCCGCCAGATCCAGGCTGTCCGGCGGCTCTGCGTTGCGGATCACCAGATCCATCCCCTCCTCCACCAGATCCACCTTGCGGTCGCTGAACGACAGCTCCAGGGCCAGCCCGGGATGCGCCTTCGCCAGCGCCAGCAAAATGGGGGCCACGCACTGCTGGCCGAACAGCACCGGCATGGAGACCTTCAATCTGCCGTTGAGGGTGAGCTTGTTGCTGGCCAGCGCCGCTTCCCCAAGACGCACCTCCTCCAGCGCCCGCAGGCAGTGGCGATAGAAGAGCGCCCCCTCCTCGGTCAGGCTCTGGCTGCGGGTGGTGCGATGAAACAGTTGCACGCCGAGACGCAGCTCCAGCCGCGCCACCCCCTTGCCCACCGCCGAGCGGGTGAGGTGAAGCCGCTCCGCCGCCTGGGCGAAGCTGCCCGCCTCCACCACGGTGGCGAAGAGATCGATGCCATTGAGCGTGTTTGCCATCTATTGCATACCTTTTGGAACCAATATGGCGAAATACTATCAGCACTGCGGAAAAAAATGACTGGTAAGCTCCCTTCATTCTTCACACGTTTCAGATGGAGTTTCCCTCATGAGCCAGATCCTGCTGCTGCAATCCAGCCTCAACGGCCCCGCATCCCGCACCAACCAGTTGATGGAGCGCTTCCTGCAAACACGCCGGGAGCAGGGCCATCAGGACCAGGTGGTGGTGCGTGATCTGACCGCCCTCGACTTGCCCGTCCTCGACAGCCCGTTGTTTCACGCCCTGCGCGGGGCTGAACCGGCCAATGAGGCCATCCGGCAGGCGGTGGCGCTGTCGGATCGGCTGATTGCCGAACTCAAGGCCGCCGACCTGCTGCTGATCGGCGCCCCCATGTACAACCTCAATGTACCGACACCCCTCAAGAACTGGTTCGATCTGGTGGCACGGGCCGGGGTGACCTTCCGTTACACCGACACCTACCCCATGGGGCTGGTGGAGGGGGTCAACGCCCTGGTGTTCAGCAGCCGCGGCGGCGTGCATCAAGGACAGACGACAGATGCGGTCACCCCCTACCTCAAGTCCGTGCTCGGCCTGATGGGCATCCCGGTGGACTTCGTCTACGCAGAGGGGATGGATCTGCGCCCCCACGGGGCGGAACAGGGAATGCGCGAGGCCCATGCTCGGATCGCTGGCCTCGGCAGGTAGGGCCATCACCCGATCTTGCCCCTTCCAACCGGCCACCTGCTGCGCGGGACATTCCAAGTAAAAAAGCCCCGCAAGGGGCTTTTCTATGACTGCGGCAGTAGCGGAAGAGACTAGGCTTGCCTGGCATCGGGGCCTGCGGGCATGTCCCGCCAGAGCGCCAGAATGAGCAGCGCCAGCAGGGCAAAGGGCGGCACCAGGCAGAGCAACACGCACAGGAAGGTGACAAGCCCCGGGTGGCGGCTCTTGCGCCGGGCCAGTCGCCAAGCCACCACGCCGACGACGATCATCAGCAGCAGCATGAAGAGAACAAACAGGTTGGAGTTGATGGTCATGAAAGCTCCTTTTTCATGGCAAAAGGCACACTCTAGCGCCGCTGCGGTCCCGGGCAACTCCCAATCTGGTGGGGCCTCCACCGGTCGATAGGCATTTTCTATTTCGCCGATAGATGAGAATGGTTTTCATTTGATGGAGTTCTGAGTGATACTGCCTTCATCGCCAGAGGAGACACCACCATGAAAAAGACTATCAGCTTCGCCACCCTGCACTTTTGTGTCGCCTTCACCGTGGCTTACCTGCTGACCGGCGAACTGCTCACCGCCAGCCTGATCGCCCTCATCGAGCCCGCCGTGAACACAGTCGCCTTCTACTTCCACGACCTTGGCTGGCACAAGCTCAAGCCTGAACACAGCCTGCAGGCCAAGACCAGCAGCTTCGCCCTGGTCCACTTCTCGGTGGCCTTCGGTGTCGCCTACCTGCTGAGTGGCGAGCTGCTCACCGGCGGCGTGATGGCACTGATCGAACCTGCCATCAACACCGTCGTCTTCTTCTTCCACGAGCGGCTGTGGCGCAGCCGCCAGACCTTGGCGCTGGCCGGCGTCTGATTGCCATGCAGGGCCGCCCGGCACCCAAAAACACGGGGTGCTCCTGCCTACTTCGGGTGTAAAGTGTGCTCTGATCACGGGGCATCATGCCCCCTGTTGGAGCCCTGTCGATGAACAAGATCTTGCTTGGAACCCTGCTGTTTTCCCCTCTGCTGGCCACGGCGGCCACCCCGTCCTTCGAGTGCGCCAAGGCGAAAGGCGCCGCCGAAACCCTCATCTGCAAGGATGCCGGGCTGGCTGCGCTGGATAACGAGCTGTCAGCCCTCTATCCCAAGGCGATTGCCGGGTTCTCCCCCGAGCAGCAGAAGAGCGAGCGCGCCATCCAGCGCGGCTGGATCAAGGGGCGCAACGACTGCTGGAAGGCGGGCGACCTGCGCCAGTGCGTGGAAGAGAGCTACCAGTTGCGGATCACCGAGTTGCAGATAAAAGGGGGCCAGCTGAGGGTGCCGACGCCGGTCGATTATCAGTGCGGCAAGAGCGTCACCCTCTCCACCTACTTCTACAACGAGGCCAAGCGGCCCGCCGCCATGATCAACCTGAGCGAGGGTAACAACCAGCAGCAGGTGCTCGCCTATGAGACCCCCAGCGCCAGCGGCGCCCGGTACGAGGGGCAAAATCTCACCCTCTGGACCAAGGGGAGCGACGCCATGCTGGAGCGCTACGGTCAGCCCACCCTCAACTGCAGCGAGATCCCGGGCAACTGATCCTCCGCCCGGCCAGAGGCCGGGCAACCACTCCCGTACAGGCAGCAAGTGGGTCACCAGTTGGTGGCCGCTCGCCCCCTTTTACCTATCCCCAGCCCCCTCTCGCCAATCCAGCCCGGACGCCAGGCTTTCGGGCTAGCCTCCATTTGTTGATCTTGCCCGGCAATTCGCCATTTCCTCCTTCCCCTTCGCTCGCGGGCCGTTAATATAGCCAATTGGCAACACACGCCTCGTCGGAGTCTCCCATGAGCCATGCCAACCACGCCCCTTTGGTCAATCGCAGCAAACTGGAAGCTGACATTCAGGGCGGTAGCGTCGCCAAAGGGCACAACCGGCAAGAGGTAAGTGACTGATTCAACCATGTCGAGTGGAGTGAATGTATGGAAACGCACACACTGCATCGGGGTCGGCTGATCGACCATCTCCAGCTGGTGGTGAAAGACCTGACCGCCAGCGAGCGCTTTTACAGGGCCATACTGGCCACCCTCGATGTGCCAATCGGCGGCGCGGGTGAGGGTTACTTCTGGGCTGACGAGCTGTTTGTCACATCCATCGACAGCCCGGCTGCGCTCGGCGCACTGACCGGTCGCCATCATCTCGCCTTCCAGGCGCAGGACCACGCCACAGTCGATCGCTTCTATCAGGCAGCGCTGGCCCACGGCGGCCAGGACAACGGCGCCCCCGGCGAGCGAGCCTATCACCCCGGCTACTACGCAGCCTTTGTCCTCGACCCGGACGGCAACAATATCGAAGCTGTATATCACGGCGAGGCAACGCGCAGCGCGGAGTCGGTGGAAATTAAGTTTTAGTAAAGAGAACAGAGCACCAGTGATATAGGCATCGCTATGGTGCAACGAGTTAACTACGCCTTGGGAAGGTGCGAATAAGCGGGGAAATTCTTCTCGGCTGACTCAGTCATTTCATTTCTTCATGTTTGAGCCGATTTTTTCTCCCGTAAATGCCTTGAATCAGCCTATTTAGACCGTTTCTTCGCCATTTAAGGCGTTATTCCCAGTTTTTAGTGAGATCTCTCCCACTGACGTATCATTTGGTCCGCCCGAAACAGGTTGGCCAGCGTGAATAACATCGCCAGTTGGTTATCGTTTTTCAGCAACCCCTTGTATCTGGCTTTCACGAAGCCGAACTGTCGCTTGATGATGCGAAATGGGTGCTCCACCTTGGCCCGGATGCTGGCTTTCATGTATTCGATGTTGATAGCCGTTTTGTTCTTGCGTGGATGCTGTTTCAAGGTTCTTACCTTGCCGGGGCGCTCGGCGATCAGCCAGTCCACATCCACCTCGGCCAGCTCCTCGCGCTGTGGCGCCCCTTGGTAGCCGGCATCGGCTGAGACAAATTGCTCCTCTCCATGCAGCAGATTACCCAGCTGATTGAGGTCATGCTCGTTGGCCGCGGTGGTGACTAGGCTGTGGGTTGCATATTCCGGCCGATCATGAACACCAATTCCGATTCAACGTGAACACCATTTCCGGACCAATGTGAACGCTCATTCCGGTTCAACCTGAACACTTTGCCCCTCCTTTCCGGAAACAGTGTTCAACATCCCGGAATCACTGTTC
>NZ_JAGKRI010000080.1:0-9782 GCF_017939255.1 Aeromonas sp. Prich7-2 | reverse complement strand
AGTTGGACAAACAGGCAGAGCAGTTCAAGTTACCCGCCCGCCGAGAACGAAGTTACCCAAGGTGCATCAAAGCCAAACCACAGAAGTATGCGACGAGAAAACCTAGTAAAAACAATGCCAGTCAGGCTTAACTGACTGGCATTACCGCCTTCGGGCGGCTTTTTTTGTGGGTGTGGCGGGCGGGAGACAAAAAAAGACCGGGTACGGGACCCGGTCAAAGAACCCGCGCATTCAGGGAAGAAGTGCGGGCGTTCAGGCTTGGTGGCGGGGCCGGGCATCGGCCCCCGATCCGGTGTCGGGGTGAGTGGCGTCACCCCGGCGTCAATGCGGGCTATTCGCGCTCCAGTGCGTGGATGGGATCCAGCCTGGCTGCCCGGCGGGCCGGGGCGAAGCCGAATATTACCCCGATCAGGCTGGCGCAAAGGCAGGCCACCGCCATGGCGGCAAGGGAGTAGCTCATCCGGACGCCGCTGCCGAGGTGGTCGAACAGTTGGCCCAGCACCAGGGAGAGGACGATGCCGAGCACGCCCCCCAGCAGGCAGATCAGCACGGCTTCAATGAGGAACTGCTGCTGGATGTCCCGGGTCCGGGCGCCGACCGCCATCCGCACCCCTATCTCCCGGGTGCGCTCGGTGACCGAGACCAACATGATGTTCATCACCCCTATGCCCCCGACGATCAGGGAAATGAGGGCGATGAGGGCGATCAGCGTGGTCAGGGTGGCGCTGGTCTGGCTGATGGTCTGGCGGATGCTGTCGGTGTTGAGCAGGAAGAAGTCCTGGCTGCCGTGGCGCAGGGTGAGCAGGCGGCTGATGCCGTCCTGGGCGGCGTCCAGGCTCACCTCGTCCCGCACCCGCACGCTGATGCTGCGCAGATGGCTCTGCCCCAGCAGGCGGCTCATGGCGGTGGTATGAGGGATCCAGACGTTGAGGGTCTCGTCGCTGCCAAAGCCGCTCTGGTTCTTGATGGCGACCCCGATCACCCGGCAGGGCAGATCCCCCAGCAGGATCACCTGGCCCAGGGGGGACTGGGTCGGGGCGAACAGCTTGTCCCGGGTGTGCTCGTCGATCACCACCTCCTGGGCCAGGCTCTCCTCGCTCTGGCGATCAAAGCCCATGCCTTGGGCCAGGCGATAGCCCCTGACCTGGAAGAACTGGGCGCCGACGCCGTTGATGGTGCCGGAGACGGCGGTGTTGCCAAGACGCAGGGTGGCGCTGGTGCTGAGGCTGGGGGTGACGCTGTGCACGTAGTCCAGCCGGGCGATGGCCTCGGCGTCCCCGATCCGCAACGTCTGTATGGTGGCGGAGCGCATGTCCCCGAAGCCGCGGCCGGGGAACACCTCCAGGGTGCTGGTGCCCATGGCGTTGATGTTCTCCAGCACCCGCTCCCGGGAGCCCTGGCCGAGGGCCACCACGGTCACCACCGAGGCGATACCTATGATGATGCCGAGCATGGTGAGAAAGGTGCGCAGACGCTGGGCAACCATGGCCTTGAGGGCCATCTGCAGGGCATTCCCGAGCCCCGCCATCCGCGGGGTCTTCCCCCTGGCGGACGTCTTGGTGGCGGCCTGGGGCGCCTGGGGAAGGGCCTGTGGCTCGCGCGTGCGGCGATCGGCGATCACCCGGCCATCTTTCAGTTCGATGATCCGCTCGGCGTGGCGGGCGATGTCCATGTCGTGGGTGACGATCACCAGGGTGTGGCCCTGGCGATGCAGAGCTTGAAGGCTCGCCATCACCTCGGCGCCGCTCTGGCTGTCGAGGGCTCCGGTCGGCTCGTCGGCCAGGATCACCTCGCCGCCGTTGATGAGGGCGCGGGCGATGCTGACCCGCTGCTGCTGGCCGCCGGAGAGCTGGCTTGGCTTGTGTTCGAGCCGGCTGGCGAGGCCGAAGCGGGTCAGCAGGGCCTCGGCCCGCTGGCGTCGCTCGGCCGGATCCAGACCGGCGTAGAGGGCGGGCACCTCCACATTGGTGCGGGCATCGAGATCCGCCAGCAGGTGATAACGCTGGAAAATGAAGCCGAAGTGCTCCCGGCGCAGGGCGGCGAGCTCGTCCCGGCTGAGGGTGGCAGTATCGCGCCCGGCCACCAGATAGGCCCCCTCGCTCGGCTGATCCAGGCAGCCCAGCAGGTTCATCAGGGTGGATTTGCCGGAGCCCGAAGCGCCGACGATGGCCACCATCTCTCCACGGGCGATCGCCAGATCGATGCCATCGAGCACGGTGACGGTGCGCTCACCCTCTTTGAAGTGGCGGCGGATGCCCCGCAGTTGCAACAAGGTGCCCATGGTCACATCCCCATGGGGGGCGGCATGCCCCCGGCGGCGTTGCTCTGGCCTGCGTTCACTTCGCTGACGATGACCCGCTCACCGGTGCTCAGGCCCGACAGGATCTGGGCATCCACCTTGTTGTTCAGGCCGACCTTGACCCGGCGCAGGCTGATCCGGCCTCCGTCGTCGATCACCCTGACCTGATCCCCCTGCAGGGCGATGGCCGGGATCACCAGCGCATCTTTGAGCCGGGCGACCACCAGATAGACCTGGGCCGTCATGCTGATCCTGAGCTGACCATCCTGGTTGGGCACCTCGAACAGGCCGTGATAATAGATGGCGCTGCTGTCGCTGCTGCTGGTGGTGTCGTCGTCATTGATGGTGTCGGGGGCGGGCTCGATGGCCCGCAGGGATCCCTCGAAGCGGCGCTGGCTGTTGCCAAGAATGGTGAAATAGACCGGCATGCCGACCCGGACGTTGATGACGTCGGCCTCGGAGATCCTGGCCTCCACCGTCATGGTGTCGAGCTGGGCAATCTTGAGCAGGGTAGGGGTGCTCTGGCTGGCGTTGAGGGTCTGCCCCTCCTCCACCGGCATGGCCACCACGGTACCGGAGAGGGGGGCCAGGATCCGGGTATACCCCAGGTTGACCCGGGCTGTGTCCACCGCGATCTCGGCCTGCACCCGCTGGGCGTTGAGGGCCCGGATATCGGCCAGGGTCTCGTCCAGGGTCGCCTTGGCGCTGTCATGGTCGGCCGTGCTGCCAAGACCTCTTGCGACGATCTGCCGCTGGCGCTGGTATGCCAGGCGGGCATTGCGAAGGGTGGCCTCTTTGGAATCCAGCTGGGCCTGGAGGTTGTCGCGCTGGGCCAGGGCATCCTTGAGGGCGTTCTGCTGGGGCAGATCGTCGATCTCGACCAGCAGATCCCCCTGTTTGACCTCCTGCCCCAGAGTCACGTGCAGTTTCTTGATCTGGCCCGATACCTGGGCGCCCACGCTCACCTGCTTGCGCGCCTTCAGGGTGCCGTCCGCCATGATGAGCTGCTCCAGATCCCGGGTCTCGGTACTGGCGGTGATGTAGTCGCTGGCGGGTGCCTTGGCTTGGGGGCGCCAGGCCAGCAACAGGGCGAGGGCGCACAGAGGCAGCAGCCAAAAGAGACGAGGGGAGAACGTGGGCATGACAACCTGTATCCTGAATGACGATCACGGCGGCACTCTACCCCAGAGCCGGGTTAAGGCTCTTTGCGCCAAGCGTAAGGGTTTCGTAAAAATGGCTGCCAAGGGCGGAGCAAGCGGCGAAAATGGCCACCGACAAGGGAGACCCTATATGAAGATCCTGCTGGTGGATGACGACGCCGAACTGGGCGTCATGTTGAGTGAATACCTGGGAGGGGAGGGGTTCGAGACCACCCAGGTGCTGACCGGAGGGGAAGGGGTGCACCATGCCCTCTCCGGCCGTTACAGCGCCCTGCTGCTGGATGTGATGCTGCCCGATCTGGGGGGGACTGAGGTGCTGCGCCAGGTGCGCCAGCGCAGTCGCCTGCCGATCATCATGCTGACCGCCAAGGGGGACAACGTGGATCGGGTGGTGGGGCTGGAGATGGGGGCCGATGACTATGTGCCCAAACCCTGCTACCCCAGGGAGCTGGTGGCCCGGCTGCGGGCCGTTCTGCGGCGGGTCAACGAGGGGGGGAGCGCAACCCCCTCGCCGGATGCCCTCATCCTGGGGGATCTGACGGTCACGCCGGCCAACCGGGTCTGTCTCTGGCAGGGGGAGCCGCTGGAGCTGACCGCCACCGAGTTCAACATGCTGGTGTTGCTGGTGCGAGCACCGGAGCAGGTGGTTACCAAGGACATCCTCTCCCTGCAAGGGGTGGGGCGCCCGCGGGAGGCCTATGATCGCAGCGTCGATGTGCACATCTGCAACCTGAGGCAGAAGCTGCAACAGAAGGCGGGGGAGGCCGTCACCATAGAGACGGTGCGCAGCATAGGGTACAAGATACGGTGATCCTCAAGGGACGTTTGTTCTGGAAGATTCTGCTGGGGTTCTGGCTGGCCATCGTGCTGGTCAGCCAACTGCTCTGGCTCGGTTTTCGTGCCGAGCGTGACCCCCCGGAAGAGCACCAGGCCCAGCAGTTGGCGAGCCAGCATCTGGAGATGGCGGCAGCTGTGCTGGCAAAGGGGGGGATCGAGGCTGCGACGGCATTGAGTCAGGCCATGTCGCCGCCGTTGCTGCAGATAACACTCCTCGATGTCTCCGATGCGCCTCCCCGGCCAGCGCCCCGGGCATCCAGGTTGACAGCCTCCGGGGAACCTGGCCCGGGCAGCGTGCTGACACGCACCGTGATTGCCAGCGACGGGCAGACCTATCTGCTGCAGACCAGAGCGGACCCGCGTATCCTCCCCGGCGGGCCGGCCCTCGGCCCCCTCTCCTGGCTCAACATTCCCCCGCCCATGCTCTGGATTGGCGGCCTGGGGGGACTCTTGTTCAGCATTCTGTTCGCCTGGCACCTGACCCGGCCCATGAACGCCTTGCGGCGCAGCTTCGATCGGGTAGCCAGGGGGGATCTGGGGGTGCGGCTGTGGCCCGCCCTGCGCTGGCGTCGGGACGAGCTGACGGAGGTGGCGCAGGAGTTCGATCTCATGGTGGAGCGGCTGCAGCAGCTGGTCGAGGGGCGCGAGCAGCTGCTCCACGACGTCTCCCACGAGCTGCGATCCCCCCTGGCCCGCATCCAGATGGCCATTGGCCTGGCGGAGCAGCGCCCGGAGAAGGCAAGCGACGCCCTGGCGCGGATCCGGCTCGAGACGGAGCGGATGGACAGGATGATAGGGGAGCTGCTGACCCTCTCCCGTGCCGAGCAGGGCCACGGGCTTGAGCAGAGCCACTACGACCTGCTGGCGCTGGTGGAGACGGTTGTCCAGGATGCCAGGTTCGAAGCCCAGCAATCCGGGGTCGAGATAGGGCTCGAGGCGGCGCTGGGGGAGGGTTGCCTCCTGCTGGGGCATGCGGAGCTGGTGCGCCGCGCCGTGGAGAACGTGGTGCGCAATGCCCTGCGCTTCTCGCAGTCGGGCCAGACGGTGAGTGTTCGCTTGCTGCGCCTGGGTCAGGAGGTGCAGCTCTCCATCGCCGATCGGGGGCCCGGGGTGGAGGAGGGGAAGCTGGCGGGGATCTTCGATCCCTTCGTGCGCATCGGCTCACCCCGCATGGGCAAGGGCTACGGGCTCGGGCTCGCCATCGCCCGCAAGGCGGTGATTCTACAGGGCGGTACCATCCAGGCGCGCAATCGCGCACAGGGGGGGCTGAGAGTGACCATGACGCTGCCCCTGCATGACCCGTCCTGAGGTACGCGGCTCAGACCCGAGTGGGGTAAACACTCCGGTAATGAAAGAGGGGGCCAAGGCCCCCTGCTCGTATCTGTTCCACCGTGCGATTCAGCGCAGCGCCGCTGGCGGCGGCACCTCGGTGTAGCGCCCGTCTATTTCTCGCAGGTAGTAGTGACCCTCCCTGACGTAATAGCGGCGGCCATCCAGATCCAGGGGGATGAGCCCTGTCTCTGCCACCACCAGGACCTGAGGAGGTGGGGAGACCACCACATAGTGGTTCTCCTGCCGGCGGTAGAAGATGCCGTCGAGCACATAGTAGGTGAGCCCGGCCAGCAGCAAGGTTTCCACCTCTCCCGGCAGCCGGTCGACGCGGTGGCCGAAGCCAGGGCCAGCCCCATGGCCGTACTGCGGGGCAGGGCTCTCCCATCCGCCCAGTCTGCTCATGTTCCCCGGACCCGCCATGGCGGGCAGGGCGATGGCCATGGCAAGCAGCCAGAGTGAAGGGCGGTGCAGACTCATCTCACTGCCCCTTGAGCGGTGCACCGGCGGGCTGGGGTTTGAGTGGCTGGGGCGGCAGTTCGCGCACGCTGACCGTGACCTCGTAGCGGGTATCCGGCTTGGCGGCATCAATGTTTTTGGACAGCGCCTGGACCAGGGCCTGGGGATCCGCACCCTGCTTGCTGGCGTGATAGAGCACGGAGGGGGGCGGTGTCATGGGACCTCCCTGGCGGGCGCCCATCGGGGGCGGCATCTCGCCTGCATGAAGGAGCGTGGTGCCCAGCAGCAGGGCAAGGGCGACAGGATAGCGTGACATGATGATGACTCCATTGATGGGAACGCCCCCATCAAACGCGACGCGTGCGCCCGGCTCAACCACCTTTACACCCTCTTTTCGCCCTCTTTACAGTTGTGACAACGGGCGTCGTGGCGCCCGTTGTGTGTCGTGAACCGCTCACCGGATCAAAACTCGTTGGAGAGCGCCTTGTAACCCCTGACCAGGTCGATGTTGGTGTGAGCCACATCCTCGGAGAACTCGGTGGCGTCCACGGTGACGCGCGGGATCTGCGCCAGATCGCTCTGCTGGTTGATGCGGGTGGTGGAGGGGACATAGAAGCCGGGGGGAATATCGCAGCCATCGACCACGGAGTTGTGGCGCACCACGGACCCTTCGCCGATGTGGCAGTTGAACAACACGCTGTTGAAGCCGATGAAGACCCGGTTACCCACTTCGCAGGGGCCGTGGACGATGCTGCGGTGGGCGATGGAGCTGAACTCGCCGATGGTGACGGCAGCGCCGGATTTGGAGTGGATGACGACGCCATCCTGAATGTTGGAGTTGGCGCCGATGACGATGGGTTCCATGTCACCGCTCTCGTCCACTTCGTCTGCGCGGATCACGGCATAGGGGCCGACAAACACGTTCTCCTTGATGATCACCTTGCCACAGATGATGGCAGTCTTGTCGATATAGGCGGATTCGTCGATAACGGGCAGGTGACCTGAGGGATTCTTGCGGATCATGTTACGTCCTGTTGCTGATGAAATCGGGGAAACGTGGCGCGTCATGAAGGCCCGCCGGAGAGCCAGCTTACGCCTCTGATCCGGCAGGGGAAACCTTTTACTGGTCTGACCCACAGTGAGTAAGGCCATTTTGAGCGATTGTTCTTTGACTCCCTGTTATGGGAGCATGAGGGCGCAAAATGGGGCGCCACCGGGTGCAAAGAGATGAGGGGGAATGAGAGATGAAGCAGGTCATGGTATGGCTGGTGGGGTCGCTGTTGTGGATCTCCGCCGCACAGGGCAAGGGCCATGCGGGGGAGTTTGACTATTACGCCATGGCACTCTCCTGGTCGCCCGAGCACTGCGCCATCAAGCCAGGGGATCGGGAGCAGTGCGCCCGCAAGCTGGGGTTCGTGCTGCATGGGCTCTGGCCCCAGTATCTGCGTGGCTACCCCGCCAGCTGCACCCGCGAGCGGCTGGATGCGGACATGGAGCAGCAGTTTGCCGGGCTTTACCCCAGCCGCTTCCTCTATCGCCATGAATGGGAGAAGCACGGCACCTGTTCCGGGCTGAGCCAGGAGGCATTTCACCAATTGGCCAGCGATCTGCGCCAGAAGGTGAAGATCCCGGCCGCCTATCAATCGCCGGAAGAGCCGCTGCGCAAAAACAGCTTCCAGCTCAAGGCCGATCTGGCGAGTGCCAACGAGTGGCTGGCCCCCGATAACATCACGGTGGCCTGCGCTGATGGGGGCCGCTTCCTGCGGGAGATCTACATCTGCATCAACAAGCAGGGAACGGATGCCGTCCCCTGCTCCGACGAGATGCAGAAGCGGGAGCGCCGCTCCTGTGGCCAGCCGGACTTCCTGCTGCGCAGCGTGCGCTGAGCTCGTTATCTTCATCAGGCCCTTCGCGGGCCCGATGTGCAATGAACCTCAAGGGGCCTGATGGATGAAAGCGAAGACAGGATGTCTGGCCGGGAACTGGACAGGCGATATCGCCAGACGACGTGTCAGCATGTCAGGTGCGCTCTGCCGACTCAACTCTCCTCTGGCGCACAGCCAGACTCACCATCAGAAACAGGAAACCATCATATGACGCTCTTTGCCGAACTGGGGATGCGCTATCCCGTCATTCAGGCCCCCATGGCGGGTGTGCAGGACAGCGCCCTGGCGATGGCTGCGACCAGTGCGGGGGCTCTGGGCTCCCTGCCTGCCGCCATGCTGAGTGGTGCCGATCTGCGCCAGGAGCTGAGTCGTCTCGCCGCCAGCGGGCCGGGCCCATACAACATCAACTTCTTTTGCCATCGGCAGCACGAGCCGGAACCGGCAGCGGAGCAGCGCTGGCGCCAGGTACTGTTACCCTATTACGCCGAGTTCGGGGTGGATGCCGCTGCGCCGTCGCGAGCCCCCTCTCGGGCCCCCTTCAATGACGAGCATGCGGCCCTGCTTGCAGAGTTCAGACCTGCCGTGGTCAGTTTCCACTTCGGCTTGCCCGAGCCCGAATTGCTTGCCCAGGTAAAAGCCACAGGCGCAAAAGTGTTTGCCAGCGCCACCACGGTGGCAGAAGCGCAGTGGCTTGCTGACCACGGAGCCGATGCCGTCATCGCCCAGGGGCTGGAGGCGGGTGGCCATCGCGGCCATTTCCTGAGTGAGGATCTCAGCTTGCAGCAGGGCACCTTTACCCTTCTGCCACAGGTAGTGGCGGCAGTGGATCTGCCTGTCATCGCCGCCGGGGGCATAGTCGATGGAAAGGGCATCAGAGCCGCCCTTGCTCTGGGAGCGAGCGCCGTGCAGGTGGGAACGGCGTTCCTCTGTTGCCACGAGGCGACGACCTCGTCCCTGCACCGTGCGGCGCTGCAGGGGAGGCATGGTCAACACACCGCACTGACCAATCTGTTCAGCGGCCGTCCGGCGCGGGGGATAGTCAACCGCTTGATGCGGGAACTCGGCCCCCTTTCGGTGCTGCCGCCAGACTTCCCGTATGCCAGCGGCGCATTGGCTCCGTTGCGTGCCGCAGCCGAAAAGGCGGGTGACAGCGGTTTCTCGCCACTCTGGGCCGGGCAGAACATATCGGGTTGCCGCTCCATGGCGGCAGCCGAGCTGATCGCTGCCTGGGTTGCTGAGGCAGAACTGGCCTGATCGTCACTTTGCGATTCTCTTCCTTTATATATGGATTGATATGGTCAGCAACCCTTCGAAGAGGAGACGGGCAGAGAGGAACGGGAGGTAATAGGGTGCAGAATGAGCCCTTTTCTAGCTTGCCCTGTGGATAAGTCTGTGTAAAAACTGTGCTTTGATATGAATAACTAAGAATTGGCATTTTTTTGCAATTTTATTGCGATGAGATCTTGCCAATGTGATCTATGTCTCTATAATGCGCCTCCATCGACAGGGCAAGCGGCAACGCAAACAGCCTCGTCGATAACCTCGAAAAGCCTTTGAAAATAAGGCTTGACTCGAGAAGGCGGTTGAGTAGAATGCCACTCCCGCAGCAGCCAAAAGCTGCGTCGCTCTTTAACAATTTGAATCAAGCAATCTGTGTGGGCACTCACAGCATCGAGCATCAAAAACAATTTTTGATTTTCAATGTCTGATGAAGTGACCAAAGCAACGAAAGTTGCAGCAGTTAATTCAGCAATTCATTGAGCCGCTTTTCGAAGCAACCAAACTTAAATTGAAGAGTTTGATCATGGCTCA
>NZ_JAGKRI010000079.1:0-19241 GCF_017939255.1 Aeromonas sp. Prich7-2 | reverse complement strand
TACCCGATGCACACGAGTGTGCTGGAAGGGGTGAACAACAAGATCAAAGTGATAAAGCGTATGGCATATGGATTTAGGGACTCAGAATACTTTTTTCTGAAAATCAAGGCGGCCTTCCCCGGAAAGCCGCGATGAACCTTTTTTTTATGGATCACGGGCAGGCTCAGCGCCCCAGGTACTCCCTGTCGAAGAAGGTGTTGACCCAGTGGGGGCGATAGACGGCGAGCAGGGTCATGGTCATGCCGTTGAGGAGCGCCTCGGGGAAGAGCAGCAGCGGCCAGATGGAGAGGTAGTCGGCGCTGATGGTGTGCCAGGAGTAGGTGCCGCTCACCCCCATCAGCAAGGCGCTGGCGATCACCTTGGCCGAGATGCTCAGCGCCCCCCCGAGAAATGCCGCCACGAACAGGTAGACGAAGAGGTGGCGAGGCAGCCAGGCCCAGCTCCCCAGAAACAGCAGCCAGCTGGTGGCCACCGGCAGGGCAACGCCGATGAGGGCCTGCCAGCCGATGTCGGCCAGGGGGATGACCCCGAAGTAAGCGAGGAGCAGCAGGGTGAGGCAGGGGGCGAGCAGGGCGAGGCGCCAGCCCAGCAACAGGGTCAGGCTGGTGAGGCCGAGAAAGTGGATCTCGAGCCCCTCGTGCAACCCGGCCCGCAAGGTCCACAGCGGTACCAGCACGATGGCGCCGCCGAGGCAAAGATGCTGATAGAGCGGGTGGGCGCCAAGAGTGCGCAGCAGGGAGGCGTTCAGACTGAAGGCGAGCAGCACCAGCCAGAGCAGGAGGGCGGCAACTTGTCCTTCACTCATGAGCGGTTCCCCCGGATGCGGCTGTCGGTGATGGCGCCGTGGCGAACGCCGGCGCAATGAAAAGAGGCCGCCCTCTGCCGGGCGGCCTCCTGTCTCAATACTTCACGTTGGGGTGATACTTGCCAAGGATGCCCTGGACCCTGTCCATGGTCTCCTTGCTGGGGGGCTTGATGCCGACCAGATCATAGGTATCTCCCAGCACGTCCCACTTGTGCTTGCCAAGTTCGTGGTAGGGCAGCAGCTCCACCTTCTCGACGCACTCCCCCAGCTCGGCGATGAACTGGCCGAGTCCTTCTGCGCTTTCGTCATCGTCGGACCAGGTGGGCACCACCACGTAGCGGATCCACATGGTCTGGCCGCGGGAGGCCAGGTAGCGGGCGAACTCCAGGGTGTACTTGTTGCTGACGTGGGTGAGGGGAATGTGCTTCTCGTCGTTGATCTGCTTGATGTCGAGCAGCACCAGATCGGTGTTGTCCAGCACCCGGTCGAGCAACTCGTCGTAGTGACGCACGAAACCGTTGGTGTCGAGGCAGGTGTGGATCCCCTGTGCCTTGCAGGCGGTGAACAGTTCGGCGATGAACTCCTGCTGCAGCATGGCCTCGCCGCCGGAGGCGGTCACGCCACCGCCGGAGGCATTCATGAAGTGGCGATAGCTGGTGAGATCCTGCATCAGCTCGGGCACGGTGACCTCGCGGCCGCCCTGGGTGTCCCAGGTGTCCCGATTGTGACAATACTTGCAGCGCATCAGGCAGCCCTGCATGAACACGATGAAGCGGATGCCGGGGCCGTCGACGGTCCCGCAGGTCTCGACGGAGTGGATCCGGCCAATGATGTCGGTAGTGCCGGTGTCGCTGGCTTCAACGGTCGGGATCCGCTGCGTGCCGGGGGTGGCAGGTCCCTTGGATTCAACGGCGGGGATCCGGTTAATGACTGACATAGACGACTCCAATGGTGCGGACAAGGTTCGAGCGGTCGTTATTTTATGACAGAAAGCCCTATAAATCCTACCAGTTTAGCCCGCAGGGGTGGCACCCAGCAGGCTCTCCAGTGCCTTGACGGGGAGCGGCCGACTGGTGAGGAAGCCTTGATAATGCTGGCATCCCAGGGCCTTGAGCACGGCGAGCTGCTCCTCTTCCTCCACTCCTTCGGCGGTGACGGTGAAACGAAACACCCGGGCGAGATCCAGGATGGCCTTGACGATGGCCTTGTCCTGTTCGCTGTGGACCAGGGTCTGGATGAAGCTTCTGTCGAGCTTCACCTCGTCGGCGGGCAGATCCCGCAGATAGGCCAGGGACGAGTAGCCCGTGCCGAAGTCGTCGATGGAGATGAGCAGGCCGAGGGCCTTGAGCTGGCGGATCCTGGCGATGCTCTCCAGCCGGTTTTCCAGCACCACGGACTCGGTGATCTCCAGCTGCAGGCGCGACGGGGGCACCCCGGTGTCCCGCAGAATGTACTCCACCTGCTGCACGAAACCGGCGGTGTGGAACTGGCGGGCGCTGACGTTGACCGACAGATGGGGGATGGCGAGACCGTTGTTGAGCCAGAAGCTGTACTGGGCGCAGGCGGTCTTCATCACCCAGTAGCCTATCTCCTGGATCAGGGTGGTCTCCTCGGCGATGGGAATGAACTCCCCGGGTGGCACCATGGTGCCGTCGGCCTTCTGCCAGCGCAGCAGCGCCTCTATGCCCGAGAGCGTGCCGTTGTCGACCCGGTATTGGGGCTGGTAGTGCAGCACCAGCTCGTTGTTGCGCAGGGCATCGCGCAGCTGGTTGTTGAGAGAAAGCTTGCTCTTCTCTTTTTCCGCCATGGCTTCACTGAAGAAGATATGGTTGCCCTGGCCCGCGCGCTTGGCCATGTGAACGGCGGTATCGGCCTGCTGCATCAGGACAAGGTGATCCTTGTCGTCATCGCTGAACAGGCTGATCCCCACGGAGGCGCTGCAGTGCAGCTTGTGATCGCCGATGTCGAAGGGGGCACGGAAGATCCCCATCAGCTCCCGGGCAAAGTGCTCCGCCAGGATCTTGGCGGTGATATAGCCCTGGCCCAGTGCCGTGAAGAGCAGGGCAAATTCGTCACCCGAAGTGCGGGCGAGCACCAGGTTCTCCTGGGGCAGGGACTTGAGTCGCACCACCACGGCCTGGAGCAGCAGATCGCCGCAGGCGTGACCGAGGGAGTCGTTGATGGATTTGAAGTTGTCCAGATCCAGCAGCAGCAGGGCCCCCCACTGACCACTCGGGGCCTGCAGGGTGCGCTGCATGATGTCGGTCAGGCTACGCCTGTTGTAGAGATCGCACAGGTCGTCGTAGTAGGCGAGGCGCTCGATGTGGCGGGCGGTCTCTTTCTCCTGGGTGATGTCGTGGAAGCTGCAGACGAAGTGACTGATCTCCTCCTCCTCGTCCTTGACCCCGCTCACCATGAGCCGCACCGGGAAGAGGTGTCCTTCCCTGTGCAGACATTGTTCCTCCCCGAGCCAGTATCCCTGCCGGTTGACCGCCGCGATCACCTCCTCCTTGAGGGTGTCGCCATAGTAGGTGGGCCTCAGGGCGTCGATGTGCAGGCCCAGCATCTCCTCGCTGGCAAAGCCGGTGATGCGGCTGAAGGAGGCATTGACCTTGAGGATGATGCCCCCGTGATCCATCACCAGCAGGCCGTCGTGGGTGTTGAAGGCCACTTCGGCTAGGCGCAGGGCATCGTCATTGGCCAGGCGTTGCAACTCGCTGGCGGCCCGCTCGCGCTGTTCGTAGAGGACGTCCAGCAGTGGAGCGGGATCGGCCAGAGGGGTGGCGAGCAGCAGGGTGAGCTGTCCCAGGGGGAGACCGTTTGGCCCCGGGAAGGGGATGCCGACATAGGCCTTGGCGTCGAGGGCCAGCAGCTGGCTGGACTGGGGATAGCGCAGGGCCAGATCTTCCACGTAGAGACTCTGCCCGTGCTGGAAGATCTCCCGGCCCGGGCCGATGTCCATGGGCATGGGTTTGACGACGGCGAAAGCATCCCCCTCCACCACGCAGCGGGGAATGAGCCAGAGATCCTGGCCGCGAGGCTGAAACTCGCCGATCCAGCCCCTGTGGGCACCGCTCAGGCCCATGGCCCATCGCAGCAGGGCGCGGCAGTAGTCGTTGCCGGTCAGGTTGGCAAGCCCCGGGGGAGGCGCGAGGTCCGGGGTGTCGGTCGCCACGGGGTCCGGCTGCCAGTGGCCGAGCAAGCGGGCGCAATGACGCACCAGTTGCAGGGTGTCATCGCTGATGAGGGTGCTCTCGGCATACTCCAGGCTGAGCACGCCGATGAGCTTCTCCTGCTCCAGCAAGGCGCCGTCCAGGCGGGAGCAGACATTGGCATCGGCCAGATAGTAGTGCTGGCTCAACATGGGCTGGTGGGCCGCCTCCGAGAAGCTCAGGGCGCCCCGGGCGCGCAGGGCTCGGATGTAGCGGCTGTCTCCGCGAATGGCACCGAGCGCGTCCACCCCCAGGGTGAAGACCGGGGTCAGCTGTTCGCCGCCAAGGGCGCCATGGGCCTGGTAGTGCCAGAGGATCAGGCGATCGGCCCCCAGGCACTCCTTGAGGCTCTCCAGCATGGCGTCATACTGCTGCTGGCTGGCCATCTGGCTCAGGCGCGGCAGTTGCAAGGACAGGCTGGCGGCACTCTCCTGGGACTGGGTCTGCAGGCAGATGAGCCAGAAGGCGTCCTGCTCGTGGGAGAGGGAAATGTGCCAGAGGAGAGCGTCAAAGCGCAGCACCAGCTTGCCCCCCTTGCCGCTGGCCAGCCGCTGCTCGATGGGCTGGCGCAGGGCGTCCGGCAATTGGGCCGGCCAGGCACTGCGGGGCTCGTCGAGCCAGTGGAGCGGCGTCTGCATCACATCGGTCAGGGCGACCAGCCGTTGACTACGGGTATCCAGGCGGAAAAACAGGGGCGCCTGGCTGGCGGTCGGAAGATGGCTGAGCGCGGTAGACGACATGAACTGACACTATCCTGTTGAGCAATTGTCGGAGGGCAAGAATACTGCAAATCCGTGGCAAACAAAATTTCATTGAACTCTAAATTAGATAAGTCTAATTTATTGGTCATTTCCTGTTGAGTGGAGTCTTGCAGATGAAACGGATCCTGATTGTGGGTGGTGTGGCCGGGGGGGCGTCCGCCGCCGCCCGTGCCCGCCGTTTGAGCGAAGAGGCGGAGATCGTGATGTTCGAGCGGGGCGAGTTCGTGAGCTTCGCCAACTGCGGTCTGCCTTATCACATCGGGGGGGATATCCCGGATCGGGATGCCCTGCTGCTGCAGACACCGCAAAGCTTCAAGCGCCGCTTCAACGTGGATGTGCGGGTGTTTCACGACGTCATCGAGATAGACAGGGCCGGCAAGAGCCTGCTGGTGCGCAACCTGCTGACCGGCGAAGAGCGGCGCGAAGCCTACGACGTGCTGCTGCTGAGCCCGGGGGCGGCGCCCATCCGGCCTCCCTTCCCCGGCATCGACAGCCCGGGGGTACACACCCTGCGGAGCATTCCCGACATGGATCGCATCCTGGCGGCGCTGGCGCACGACAAGCCCCGCCACGTCACCGTGGTGGGGGGCGGTTTCATCGGGCTGGAGATGATGGAGGCGCTGCACCAGCGCAAGCTGGATGTCACCCTGCTGGAGCTTTCCGATCAGGTGATGGCGCCGGTGGACAAGGAGATGGCCAACCTGCTCCACGCCCGCATCCGGGAGGAGGGGGTCGATCTTCGCCTGCGCACCGGCCTCGCTGCCATCGAGAGCCTGAAGGTGCCTGCCGAGAAGACTGCCGCCGTGGCGACCGCCCAGCAGGGTGGACTGCGCCTGACCCTCAATGACGGCTCTCATCTCGACACCGGCCTGTTGATCCTCGCCATCGGCGTCAAGCCCGAGACTCTGCTCGCCGCCAAGGCGGGGCTGGTGCTGGGACCGCGGGGCGGCATCAAAGTGGATGCCGGGATGCGTACCTCGGATCCCTTCATCTACGCGGTGGGGGATGCGGTGGAGGAGACCGATTTTGTCACCGGCGAGTCCGTGCTGATCCCGCTGGCGGGCCCCGCCAACCGCCAGGGGCGCATCGCCGCCGACAACATGCTGGGGCGAAGCGAGACCTACAAGAAGACGCAAGGGACCGCCATCTGCAAGCTGTTCGATCTGGCGGTGGCGAGCACGGGGCTGAACGAGAAGCGGCTGGTGCAGCTGGGGCTGCCGTTCGAGAAGGTCTATGTCCACCCGGGCAGCCACGCCGGCTACTACCCCGGTGCCCACCCGGTCAGCCTCAAGCTGCTGTTTGCCCCCGATGGCAAGATCTACGGCGCCCAGGCCATCGGCAAGGATGGCATCGACAAGCGCATCGACGTGCTGGCGGTGGCCCAGCGTGCCGGGCTCACCGTGTTCGATCTGCAGGATCTGGAGCTCACCTATGCGCCGCCCTTTGGCTCTGCCAAGGACGTGATCAACATGGCCGGGTTCGTGGCGAGCAACCATCTGAAGGGGGACACCCTGCTCTGCCACGCAGCCGAGGTGCAGGCTCGCCACCCCCATCAGCAGGTGGTGGATGTGCGCAACACCCCCGAGCTCGACAAGCTGGGGCGCATCCCGGGGGCGCTGCACATCCCCCTGGACGAGCTGCGCAGCCGTCTTGATGAGTTGCCCAAGGATAAAGAGCTGCTCATCAGCTGCCAGGTGGGACTGCGCGGCCACGTGGCCTGCCGCCTGCTGAGCCAGCATGGTTTTCGGGTCAAGAACCTCTCCGGCGGATTCAAGACCTGGCAGACGGTGATCGCCGAGTAGATCCTCCAGGCTGAAATGGCCCGATTGATCACTCTGTATGCAAACGGGCCACTCCAGTGAGTGGCCCGTTTCTTCATCAGGGGCCAATGCCGCCCGACATGGCAGTTGGTGTTCCCGGGAGCGACGCTTTATTCTATTGGCTCCTGCGCTGCGGCGATCCAACCCGGGATGAACACCATGCACCTCTCTCTCTCCTGCCCCGTGACTCGTCTTCCCCGTGTGGCCTGGCTGGCGGCGCTGCTGCTGGCTGGTTGCGGCCCCGACAAGCCTGTCAGCCAGGTTCCGACGACAGAACCGATGGCCCGGCAGGAGGCGGGAGCGCCCGCCTCCGTGGTGCAGGCCAATGCCCGCCAATATAGGGATGCCCCTGCGCTGGCGCTGGTCTTCTCCGGCCCCTTGGTGCCCAAGGCAAACTGGCAGAGCTGGCTTTCTGTGAGTGAAGGGGGCAAGCAGGTGCAGGGGGAGTGGATCCTGGCCGACGATGGTCGCACCCTCTATTTCCCGAACGTCCAGCCCGACAAACGCTACGAGGTGAGCCTCAAGGCGGGGCTGGGCCCATCCCCCCAGAGCTGGACCCTCAAAACCCGGCCGCTGGAGGCGGGGGCGTCGTTTACCGCGAGCGGCATGGTATTGCCGCTGCGCGACGAGCTGCGCCTGCCCATCAGCGCGGTCAATGTGGACGAGGTCAATATCGACTTCTTCCGGGTCGATGCCGAATACCTGCCCCGTTTCCTGGCCGAGTATCGCCCCGGTGCCGGCATGGGCAACTGGGAGCTTGAGCAGATCACCAAGCGGGCCAAGCGGGTGTTCAGCGGCCGTTACGCGCTGGAGCTCGATGCCAACCGGCGCGAGACCCGCCTCATCAATGTGAAGGAGCCGCAGCTGGCGGAGGCTGGCGTCTACTTTGCGGTGATGTCGCCCCTTGGCAACTACGACTGGCGCAAGGAGACCACCTACTTTGCGGTGAGCGACATGGGGCTCAGTGCCCGCCGTTACCGCGATGAGCTGGAGGTGTTCGTCAGCTCCCTGGCCAGCGCCGACCCCCTCAAGGATGTGCAGCTCTCCCTGCTCGACCAGAAGGGCAACCGGCTGCAGGTGCAAACCACCGACCCCCAAGGTCATCGCCGCTTCGATCAGGTGCAGGGGGCTCGCCTGCTGCTGGCCGAGCAGGGCAAGCATCTGGCGGTGCTGCGCCTCGACGGGGCGGCGCTCGATCTCTCCACCTTCGATCTCGGCACCCAGCCCTGGCAGGCCCAGCAGCTCTATCTGTTCAGCGGGCGCGATCTCTATCGTCCCGGCGAGCGGCTCGACAGCGAGATCCTGCTCAAGGGGCAGGATGGTCAGCTGCTGCCGGGGATGGCGGTAGAGCTGGAGGTGAAACAGCCGGACGGCCAGCTGCTCGAACAAAAGCGGCTGCTGCCGGACAATTTGGGCGCGGCCCACTACGGTCTGCGTTTGCCGGATGATGCGCCGCTCGGGCGCTGGACCATCAACCTCAAGACCGCTGCCGGTAGCCGCTTCGAGTGGCCTTTTCTGGTGGAGGAGTTTCTGCCGGAGCGGCTGAAACTGCAGCTTGGCAAGGGGCCGGATGGGGAAGTGACGACTCTGGACGCCGCCCTCACTTTGCCGCTGCAAGGGGACTATCTCTACGGCGCACCAGCCAGCGCCACCAAGGCCAAGGCGGAGGTGAAGTTAAGCCGCGCCACCATGCCTTTTACTCAGTGGCAGGAGTTCACCCTGGGTGACGTGCTGCTCGCCGAGCAGGCCAGGGATCTCGAGCCGCTGAATCTCACCCTGGATGCGCAGGGGCAGGGGACTTTTTCGCTTGCTGATGAGCTCGATGGGGTGCGCGCCCTCGGGCCGCTGGAGGTGGCTTATCGGGTGTCGCTCTCCGAGCCCGGCGGTCGCGCCGTCAATCGCAGCCGCACCCAGTATGGCTGGCCCGCGGGCAGCCAGTGGCCCGCGCTCAAGGCCGATTTCGTAGCGGAGCGGGTAGAGGGGGGCAAGCCGCTCCCCTTCCAGATCCTCAACCTCGATGAACAAGGCCAGCCGGTGGCGGGGGCGGTGAAGGTGCGCCTCATCAACGAGTACCGCGACTACTACTGGCACTACGCCGATGGGGAGGGGTGGAAGTACGAGTTCAACAGCCAGCCCTATCTGGAGCAGGAGCAGACCCTGCAGCTGGATGGCAAGGGGCCGACCCCGCTCACGCTGCAACTGGCTGCGGGCTGGTATCGGTTGGAGGTGGAGAACAGTCAGGGCCATCAATCCAGCCTGCGGGTGGAGATAGGCAGTTACGCCTGGGGTGGCGGTGGCGAGCAGGCGCGGCCTGACAAGATTGCCATCACCCTCGACAAGCGCGCCTATCTGGCCGGGGACAAGGCCAAAGTGACGCTGGTGGCCCCTCGACCCGGCAAGGGCTTGCTGCTGGTGGAAGATGGCGACGGCCTGCGCTGGTGGCAGCGTATCGAGCTCATGGGGGCCGGCGGCGATGCCAAGGATGCCCGCGGCGAGTTCGAGATCCCGGTCAGCCCCGAGTGGCAGCGTCATGATCTGCATATCTCGGCCCAGATCGCCGCGCCAGACAGTGACTCAAAGCCGGTGAGCCAAAAGAGTGTGCAGAGCCTGCGCTCGGTCGGTCTGGTGCCGCTCACCCTGGATCGGGAAGCGCGCCGTCTGCAGCTCACCCTGAGCGCGCCTGATAAAGCGGTGCCGCTCACCCGGCTGGAAGTGACCGCAACCTCCACCCCCAATAGCCAGGGGCGGGTGGTGCTGGCGGCGGTGGATCGGGGCGTGCTCAACATCAGCGACTACCAGCCGCTCGACCCGTTCGAGATCTTCTTTGGTCGCAAGCGCTTCGCCCAAGATTTGTTCGACAACTACGGCCAGGTGATCCCGCCGCAGGATGGCAAGCTGGCCCGCCTCAACTACGGGGGCGATCGGGCGCCGCTGAAAAAGGGTGGCGCGCTGGAGAGCCGGGTCGAGATAGCCGCACTGTGGAGTGGCGAGGTGAGCTTTGATGAGAGCGGCAAGGCGGTGATCCCGCTCGATCTACCCAACTTCAACGGCGAGCTGGCGCTGATGGCGCTGGCCTGGAACGAACAGCAGGTCGGTGAGGCCGAGCGCGCCGTCAAGGTGGTGGCGCCCTTGGTGGCCGAGATTGGCTGGCCGCGCTTTGGCGCCAGAGGCGATGAGACCCGGGCGCTGGTGCAGCTGCGCAACATGAGCGGTGAGGATCAGACCCTCTCCCTTGCCTGGACCCTCAACGGCGGGCTCAAGGCAAATGGCGAGCTGCCCGGCACCCTTTCCCTTAAAAACGGCGAGGAGCAGTGGCTGACCCTGCCGCTCACCGTGACCGGGGCGAGCGGTGTGGCAAGCCTGCAGTTGGCGGCCAGCGGCAAGGATTTTGCCATCAGCCGCGACTGGTATCTGCCGCTGCGCTCCCCCTGGCCGGCCGAGACTCGCCAGCGCTATCAGATGCTGTCCCCCGGCCAGCAGATGAGCTTTGCGCCAGCTGAGCTGGCCGGGCTGGATCGCGCCAACCTGCAGGGGCTGCTCAGCCTCTCCGGCACTCCCCCCTGGGATCCGGCAGCCCAGTGGCAGGCGCTGGCCGACTACCCCTACGCCTGTCTGGAGCAGACCCTGTCCCGTGCCTGGCCTTACTTGCTGACCACGGCGGATGAGCGGGCCGCCTGGAGTAAACCCGCAGCGGGCAAGAAAGCGGCGAGTGAGGCGGATGTGCAGCGCGCCCTGCTGCAACGGCTGCAGCGGTTGCAACTGCCAAGCGGCGGTTTTGGCCTGTGGGATGGTCGCTCCGACGAGGAGCAGTGGCTCACCGCCTATGCCGCCGACTATCTGCTGGCGCGCAAGGAGGCGGGCGACTCCGTGCCGGAGGCGATGCTCAATCAGGCGCTGAACCGGTTGCAGAGCTATCTTACCGACAGTCAGTATGGTGAGCGCTGGAGCAGTGCTCCCGAGCACAGCCGGCTGGCCTATCAGGCTTACAGTGCCTATGTGCTGGCCCGGGTGGGCAAGGCGCCGCTCGCTACCCTGCGCCTTGTCTGGGAGCAGCAGGCCGATCACGCCCGCTCCGGCTTGCCGCTCTTGCACCTCTCGCTGGCGCTCTCGGCCATGGGGGATGAGCAGAACGCCGCCAAGGCCCTCAGCCGGGCATTGGCGACCGAGCGCGGTGATGACTATCTGGGTGATTACGGCTCGCCGCTGCGCGATCAGGCCCTTGAGCTCTCCTTGCTGCGCCAGCACAAGCTGGCTGCGGAGCGCTGGCCTGATCTCAGTGCCAAGGTGGCCGATACCCTGGCTCACCGTCAGTGGCTCAGCACCCAGGAGCGGCTCGCCCTGCTGCGACTGGCCCGCGTCGATCCGGCCGCCGACTGGCAGGCCAGGGTAACTTCCTCTCTTGGCAGTGGATCCCTGAGCGGTTCGGCTCCGCTGCATCAGGGTGCCTCAGAGGCACTGGCCGCGAGCACCGTCACCAACGAGGGCAGGGGATCCCTCTATGTGCAGCGCACCCTGGTCGGTTACCCCGAACAGGCTCCTACCAGATTGAGTCAGGGGATAAGCGTGACCCGCAGCTGGTTCAACAGCGACGGTCAGCGTTTTGACCCGACCAAGGTGAAGGTCGGCGATCTGGTGGTGGTGCGGCTCAATGTCAGCAGTGAATCGGCGGTGCCCGATGCCCTGCTGGTGGAGATGGTGCCCGCCGGCTTCGAGCTGGAGAATCCGGCCCTTGGCAACAGCATCAAGCTCGAAGAGCTCTCCATCGAGGGGAAACCGGCGTGGCAGAGCGAGTGGAACGACTACCTCAAGCATCAGGAGTTTCGTGATGACCGCTACACGGCAGCGCTGGATCTGAGCGAGGGGAGCAACCAGCAACTGGTCTACCTGATGCGGGCGGTGACGCCGGGTCGCTATCAGGTGCCGCCGACCCAGGTGGAGGATATGTACCGACCCGAGATCCGGGCTGTGAGTGAGGATATCCACGAGGTGATCATCTCTGAGTAACAAACCCTCCCTTGAGCGGGTTCGCCCGCTCACTTTCTGGCAGCGTGGCTGGCTGAAATTGGGTCGCACTGGCCACGCTGGCTTGCGTTGGCTTGGTGGCCTGCCACGTTGGCTGCGCTTTTCGGTGCTGGGTGTTGTAGCACTGCTCCTGTCATTGCTGGCGCTGGATCGTATTTTCCCGCCGCCGCCGCTCGACCCTGCCTACGCACGGGTGGTGCTCGACATGAAGGGGCGACCGCTGCGCGCCTTTGCCGATACCAGCGGCGTGTGGCGTTACCCCGTGACCCTGGAGCAGGTCTCCCCCCGCTATATCGAGGCGCTGCTGGGCTACGAGGATCGCTACTTTTGGCACCATCCCGGGGTCAATCCGGTGGCCATGGTGCGCGGGGTCTGGCAGTGGCTGCGCTATGGACGCGCTGTGTCGGGGGGCTCGACCCTCACCATGCAGGTGGCGCGCCTTATCGAGCCCTACCACAGGAGCGTGCCCGGCAAGCTGCGCCAGATGGCGCGTGCGCTGCAGCTGGAGTGGCACTATGACAAGCGCACCTTGCTTACCGTCTACCTCAACCGGGCACCGTTTGGCGGCAATCTGGAGGGGGTGCAGGCCGCAAGTTTTGCCTATCTCGGCAAGAGCGCCGCCAAGCTGACCCATGCCGAGGCGGCGCTCTTGGCGGTGCTGCCCCAGGCTCCCAGCCGCAACCGGCCGGACCGGCATCCCGAGCGGGCCCGCACCGCCCGTGACAAGGTGATGCAGCGGCTGGTGGCACAGGGTGTCTGGCCCGAACAGGTGTGGCTGGAGGGGCGTATCGAGCCTGTGCTGGCTCGCGGTCACTTCACGCCGATGGAGGCGCCACTGTTTGCCCGTCTCGCCGCCGACCATCAGGCCGGGGCCCTGGTGCATACCACCATCGACGGGGATCTGCAGCGCTGGCTGGAGGGGCGGGTGGCAAGCTATATCCGCCGCTTCCCCGAGCAGACCTCAGCGGCGTTGCTCCTGGTCGACAACAGAACCATGGCGGTGCGCGCCTATGTGGGCAGCGCCGAGTATGGCAATCTGCGTCGCCACGGTTATCTGGACATGGTGCAGGCGATCCGCTCTCCCGGCTCCACCCTCAAGCCCTTCATCTACGGTCTGGCGATGGACGAAGGGTTGGTGCATTCGGCCTCCCTGCTCTCCGATGCGCCAAGGCTGGGCTCGGACTATCGCCCCGCCAATTTTTCCGGTGCCTTTCAGGGGCCGGTAACCCTGGCCCAAGCATTGCAGCAATCCCTCAACGTGCCGGCGGTGCAGGTGCTGGAGGCGCTGGGGCCGGACAAACTGGTCAGCCGTCTCGACAACGCCGGGGTGAGGCTGGCCCTTTCCGACGAGCCCAATCCGGCCATTGCGCTCGGGGCCGCGGGCATTCGGCTCGAGCAGTTGGTGGCGCTCTACAGCTCGCTGACCCGGCAGGGGCAGGTGGCGATGCCGGTCTGGCTGGCGGGGCAGCAGGCGGTGTCACGCCCCTTGCTGAGCCCGGGGGCCGCCTGGATCATCTGGCAGATATTGAGCGCCCAGGGGCGCGCGGATCAGCCCTTTGCCAGTGAGGCGACTGGCCGGGTCAATCGACTGGCCTGGAAGACCGGCACCAGCTATGGCTATCGCGACAGCTGGGCCATGGGGGTCTCCGGTCGTTGGACCATCGGCGTCTGGCTGGGGCGCCCCGATGGCACCCCTTTGCCCGGTTTTTACGGCCAGAGCGCGGCGGTGCCGCTGCTGCTCTCTGTCTACTCGCGGCTCTCGGACAACAGCCCCCTGCCGGCACAACCCAACACGGTGAGCGAGGCCGAAGTTTGCTGGCCGCTGGGGCGCAAGACGAGCGCGACCCTGCCAGAGGCCTGTTTGCAGCATCAGAGCGCCTGGTTGCTGGAAGGGCGCGACCCTCCCACCTTGCCGGATCCCATGGATTGGCCCTCGCCGCTGCGCCAGGTTGCGCTCACTGTCGACGGCAAGCCGACGCTGACCCGCTGCCACGATGCGGCACAATCCGCTTTTAGAGCGCTCTGGCCGCTGTCGCTGGAGCCGTGGCGCTCACCGGGCGAGCGGCGTCAGGCGCTGCTTGCCAGGGGCTGCGCGGGGGAGGGGCAGAGCGCCGAGCAGCAGGCCCCCATTCGTATCGTAGCGCTGGGGGAGGGCAACCTTATCCGCAGTCAGCGCTATCGGTTGCAGCCCAGGGTGCTGGGCGGTGTCGGCAAGCCGGCATGGTTTCTCAACGGCCAGCGGCTGCGCTGGGACGGGGATCAAGTAGTGAGCAAGGCGGGCCGCTATCAGCTGGTGGTGGTGGATGAGGCGGGAAACAGCGATCGCATCGAGTTTCGGCTGGAAAACCCCTCCTGAGGGCGTGGTGATCGCCAGAATATTGACGGCATCGGTGATGGTCCCGATGCCGTCAGTTGATTGTCGATTCCCCGGCAGAGGCGGGGAGTCAGGGCTTGACCTGCCCCAGCCGTGTGAAGAAATGCCGGCTCTTGCGCTGGTGGAAGTGGCTCTTCTTGATGGGATGAAACACCAGGTCGCTCTGTGGGTGACTCTCCTTGAGGTGGTGGATCATCGCCATGGCCGGTAAGCCAGTACTGACGAGCGTGGTGAGCGGCAGGGTAACGGTCTCGGGTCCCAGCAAGGGTGTGAACCCCTGCTGGGCCTGCTCGAAGCGGGTCAACACGGCGGGTTCGGCGTAGCCGCTGCCCAGCATGGCGAGCAGGGCATCGAGGGCCTGATGGAACTCGGCGAGCTGCTGACGAAAGCCGCTTCGTCCCCGCAGGGCAATGAGCTCTGCCAACGGGATGTCGGCCAGGTGAGTGGGCACTTGCAGCGGGATCTCGAGGTGGAAGCAGTCCTGGCCGCCCCGGTTGTGGTAGCGGGATTCGAGCAGATGGAGCAGGCGGTCGAGATAGTCGTGATCGGTAATAAGCGCCCCGTCATTGGCGAGTGCCCACTCACGGGCGAGGCGCATGGAGAGCAGGTTGGCAAAGCGGCGCGCCATTCTGATCCCCCCTTCATCCTGCGTCGCAAAGCCGTGGGTCAGACAAAACCCGTGCAGCCGCTCCAGTCCCGCCTGGGCCGGGCAGAAGCAGTCGTGGTTGGGGGCTGAACGCCAGCGGGCGATGAGCTCCCTGTTGCCAAACACCTTGTGGCGGACAAAATCGGGGGCGACCAGGCCGGCAATCTGGCTCTCGACCTGGGGCGTGATATGGGCGAAGAAGGCGGGTTGTGGCGGCTCGGCCAGCAGGTCGGTTTGCTGGCGCAGGGTCTCCAGCAGGGCGGTGAGACCGCTCTTCTCACTGACGGTGAAGACGAAGGCGAGCCGCTCCAGATAGAGCAGGGCAAACTTGAGCCAGAGCTCGTCGCGTACCTCCATGCCGGGGTAGTAGATATGGGTTTTCATGGATGCTGTGTTGCCAGGATGCAGGGGTGGGAATATACGCATGATTGCCTGGATGCGGCAAACTTTGCGTGGGGGAATGTGAGCGGCCGCTCATGCAGTAGGCGCTGGTCACAAAGTTCTGATATAATTCGCGCCCTTAAATCAAGGCCACCCGAGTCATTACCATGAAGTTCATTATCAAGCTGTTCCCTGAAATCACCATCAAGAGCAAGTCGGTTCGCCAGCGCTTCATCAAGATCCTGCAGGGCAATATCCGCAATGTCCTGCGCCGCTTCGACGACGATGCCCGGGTGCGGATGGATTGGGACAAGCTGATCGTGAGCTCCCGCAATGACCAGTTCCGCGAGCAGGCCATCGAAGCTCTGGCCTGCATCCCCGGCATTCAGGCCTTCCTCGAGGTGCAGGCCAGCAAGTTTACCGACCTGCACGACATCTTCGAGCAGGTGAAAGCCGTCTGGGGTGATCAGCTCGAGGGCAAGACCTTCTGCGTGCGTGCCAAGCGCCACGGCAAGCACGAATTCTCCTCGCTGGAGATTGAACGCTACGTGGGCGGCGGTCTGAACCAGCACTGCGTGAGCAACGGTGTGCGCCTCAAGAAGCCGGATATCCAGGTCAATCTGGAAGTGGAAAACGACGAGCTCTACATTATCAGTGCCGTCCACCACGGCATGGGTGGCTTCCCCATGGCGACCCAGGAAGATGTGCTGAGCCTGCTCTCCGGCGGCTTCGACTCCGGCGTGGCCTCCTACCAGTTCATCAAGCGCGGCTGCCGCGTGCACTACTGCTTCTTCAATCTGGGGGGCGCCGCCCACGAGATCGGTGTCAAGCAGGTCGCCTATTACCTGTGGAACAAGTTCGGTGCCTCCCACAAGGTGCGTTTCACCGCCATCGACTTCGAGCCTGTGGTGGCCGAGATCCTCGAGAAGATCGACAACGGTCAGATGGGGGTGGTGCTCAAGCGGATGATGATGCGTGCCGCTGGCCAGGTGGCGAACACCTTCCAGATCCCGGCCCTGGTGACCGGCGAATGCGTGGGCCAGGTTTCCAGCCAGACCCTCACCAATCTGAACGTCATCGACCGGGTGACCGACAAGGTGATCCTGCGTCCCCTCATCACTTGGGACAAGCCGGACATCATCAGCGAGGCCCGTCGCATCGGCACCCTGGAGTTTGCCGAGACCATGCCGGAGTATTGCGGCGTCATCTCCAAGAAGCCGACCGTGAAGGCCGAGCTCTCTCGCATCGAGGCGGAAGAGGCCCACTTCGACTTCGCCATCCTGGACAAAGTGGTGAGCGAGGCGCGTTACCTCGACATCCGTCGCATCGGCGAAGAGACTGCCGCCCAGGTGCAGGAGGTGGAGACCACCCAGGTGCTGGCCGCCAACGAAGTCATTCTGGACATCCGCTCCAGTGATGAGCACGACGAGAAGCCGCTGGTGGTGGAAGGGCGCGAAGTGCTGCACATCCCCTTCTTCAAGTTGGCAACCGCCTTTGGCGATCTGCCCAAGGAGCAGACCTACCTGCTCTATTGCGATCGCGGCGTGATGAGCAAGCTGCAGGCGCTCTATCTCAAAGAGCAGGGCTTTGACAACGTCAAGGTGTACCGCCCCTGATAGCGGTGTGCATTCGCTCATAAAAAAATCCGGCCAAGATACCGGATTTTTTTATTTCACATGTTCGGTGATGATCAGGGGCAGGGGACGGGGGTAAAGGTCTCCTGGCCCTGACAGCGCCAGCCCATCTCGGCCTGACGCATCTGCCACAGATTGTTGCTGCGAAACAGGGTCAGGATGTAGAGCATGTCGCTCTTCTGGCCATCGAGGGCAACCGAGAGCACCAGATCGTTGTCCAGCTGCTGGGCATGGATGCGGGTGGGCACGTCTTCATGACCCACGAAGCGGCGAGCCACTTCGCGATAGTCGTTGACCCAGCCCTGCTGACTGCTGCTCGCCTGACGGATCTGCTGGTTGAACTGCTGCACCGGGGTGGATGCCAGGCGCCCGAACAGGGCCTGTGCCCCCGCATGAGCCGCTGCCACCATCATCAGAATCAGCGTGGTAATGAGCCCAAGTTTTTGCATGAGGTAATCCGGCTTGAAACGACCACTCTATGACAACAGAAAAGCGGGCTTGGTTCAATCTTGCCCCTGCAAGGGTGGGATCTCGCCCACCCAGACCCGGTTCAGTTGCGCTGCAACGAGAAGGTCGGCAGGGAGAGATGCCAGTAGATGGCGGCCACGCGCAGGCCAAAAACGGCCGTCATGCAGATGAGCATGGCGGTGACCCTGTCCATGTTGACCTCCAGCGCCAGGGTATAGAGGATGCCCCCCAGGATGCAGGCGGTGGCATAGATCTCCTTTTGCAGCACCATGGGCACTTCCCGGGCCAGCACGTCCCGGATCATGCCGCCAGCCACCCCCGTCATTGTGCCCATGAGCACAGCAATCAGCCCTGAGGTGCCGAAGTTGAGCGCCTTCTGGGCGCCAATCACGGTAAAGAGCGCCAACCCGAAGGCATCGGCCACCGGCAGCACATACCAGGGCATGCGGCGGGGCAACTTGACCATCCACATGCCGATGAGTGCCGTGGCGATGACGACCCAGATGTAGAGGGGGTCGCGTACCCAGAATACCGGGGTGGCGCCCAGGATCATGTCACGTATGGTGCCACCGCCGATGGCGGTCACCGCGGCCAGCACCATGACGCCGAAGCCGTCCATTCGAAGGCGTCCTGCCACCAATACACCCGAAAACGCGAATACCGCAGTACCAAACATGTCGCTGATGTAAACAATCTGCTCAACCAGTGTCTGCATGGAGAACAACTCACGTCCAATAAATGATGGGGCGGCGATTTTAGGGGCAAGGGGTGCGTGTGAGCAATGTCGGTATGCAAAAGTGGGAGCCAGAGCGGGTTTCTGGGGGCAATGGTCTGGGCCGATAGACAGGCTGAGAGTGCAGTGTGGCTGTTGCCGGGAGAGCAGACAGATTTGTATATGATGAGGCGAAAAATCTTCTAAAGCATCGGGCGGTGGTGCCGTTACTAAGGGGGAAGCAAATGGAAGGGTGTCAGGAAATCCAACTTTTTGCAGTGCTGCGGATCTGGTCATCACCACGTTGAATCAGATCTGCCTCAGTCACCGGCAGCGGATTGGCCCTGCGGACTGAAGAGGGATCTCAATCGCCGTGCGCCCTGGGATCCGCAGTTTTAGACTCATCAGGAGAATTCATTACCTGATTACCCATGACCCTCAGCCAGCTTCAAGAGCCGATATGGCATCGGCGGGCTTGCCACGACTGCATGCCCCAATTCAACAAACATACTCTTGAGGTCAAAACGATGATTAAACCGGAAGCAGTATTCAGCAAGATGCCTTGGTAAATGCTTCGCTCCGAGCTTATGACAACTGCCCCGCAGCGAGTTCTTCACATTCCCTATCATCGTGTTTACCCAGTTGAATGCCGGATGATCCAGCAAATCAAGGTTGCCCCCGGTGACAACACCCAGGTGCTCACAATTGGCCTCCTTGACCGCTTTGAAACAGGCCAATCCATCGGATATCACCGCGCTACCACTAGCAAGATGCCGTTTTGCCCAATCAGCAATGACGTTGGTTTTGAAACCATCGACCACCGTCATCCGCATCTTGATTGGATGCCCTTCCTTGTTCAGGGCTACTGCTGCCACAAACGGCGTCTTGCCTGCCGCGCCGCGACCTCGTTTGCCACCACGGCGCTCTCCACCCCAGTAGACATCATCGAGCTGAATGATGCCGCTGATGGGCTGCTTGTCATCGGACTCTTTCATGGCTTGCAGCAGCTTGTGCTTGAGCATCCAGGCGGTGTCATATTTGACGTCCAACTGGCGCTTTAGCTCCATCGCTGACAAGCCAGTTTTGGTCTGTGACAGCAGGTGCATCGCCAGAAACCACTTGGTCAGTGGGAGTTTGGTGTTTGCAAAAATCGTGTTTCCAGTCAATGACATCTGGTGACGGCAGTTATTGCATTGCAGCACGCGTGGCCGACTTTTCAGGCGACAGCAGGTCTTGTTGGCGCACTCAGGACAGATGAAACCGTCATTCCGCACCTGATTTTGCTATTTTCAGTGCTTGACGGCGATCGGCCGTTCTGATCTATTACTCTCTTTTGCAGGTAGATCATCATGGCCGCACCCGCTATCTCGATCCGTAACCTCGATCACCTTGGTTTGGTCGCCGCA
>NZ_JAGKRI010000078.1:0-25754 GCF_017939255.1 Aeromonas sp. Prich7-2 | reverse complement strand
CTGGGAATAACGCCTTAAATGGCGAAGAAACGGTCTAAATAGGCTGATTCAAGGCATTTACGGGAGAAAAGATCGGCTCAAACTGAAAAAATGAAATGACTGAGTCAGCCGAGAAGAATTTCCCCGCTTATTCGCACCTTCCTTAGCACAAGGGTCGAGGTGCTATATATCCAAAGAACTCGATGAAGAAATAGCAGCGACAAGGGGGCAAACGCCCCCTTGTTTATTTATGATCGGTATGAGCAATCGACCTCAGTCGATCAACCCCCGCTGCCTTAGTGCAGTCAGCAACTCCTCCACCAGCGCTTCTACCGGCTTGCCGGCGTTGAGCAGATGGATCTCCGGTTGCTCGGGGGCCTCATAGGCAGAGTCGATACCGGTGAAGTTACGAATCTCACCTGCCCGCGCCTTCTTGTAGAGCCCCTTGGGGTCACGCTCTTCGCAGACGGCGAGCGGCGCATCCACAAACACCTCGACGAACTCCCCTTCACCCACGAGATTGCGCACCAGTTGTCGCTCGGCACGGAACGGCGAGATAAAGGCGGTGAGCACGATAAGTCCCGCATCCACCATGAGTTTTGCCACTTCGCCGACCCGGCGGATATTCTCCTGGCGGGCGGCGTCATCGAAGCCGAGATCGCCACAGAGGCCGTGGCGCACATTGTCCCCATCCAGCAGGTAGGTGTGCTTGCCCGAGGCGGCCAGCGCCTGCTCCAGCGCCCCCGCCAGGGTGGACTTGCCCGCCCCGGAGAGCCCGGTAAACCAGATCACCAGGGGCTTTTGCCCCTTCTGCTCGGCCCGGCTCTGTTTGTCGACGGCATGCTGATGCCACACGATATTGCTCATCCAACACTCCTTGATTGGCGCTCACGCCTCAAAACTTAAACTGTCCGGCACCACAGGGAGCCGCCTCGGACTATCAGTCGACAACGTGCTGATGCCATGGCATTGCTCATCCAACACTCCTTGATTGGCGCTCACGCCGCAATACTGAAAACTGTCCGCTACCGCGGGGAGACGCCTCGCGATGAGGCGGCAAGGTGCTGATGCCCTGATATTGCGCATGCCCCCCCCCTGATTGGCGCTCACGCCTGGATGCCAGTGCCCTGGCACTCCCCTGTATCATAAGCAGCCTTGATAAAAGCCGCGTTAACATAAGCAGCCCTTAACACATCCCCCGGTATCAGACCTTAAAACGGAAACAGCAGGGGCACCATGACGATCACCCCGATGCTGTAGGCCAGGGAGACCGGCAGGGCTAATTTAAGATAATCCGGCATCTTGTAGTTGCCCGCCGCATAGACCATCAGGTTGGTCTGATAGCCGTAGGGCAGGATAAAGCTGGAGCTCGCCCCGAACAGCACCGCCAGAATGAACGGCATGGTGGAGACGTCCATGCTGAGCGCCAGCTGGAATCCCATGGGGAAGGCCAGGGCCGCCGCCGCGTTGTTGCTCATCAGCTCCGTCAGCACCAGGGTAAACAGATAGATACCCACGAAGGCGATAAAGGGACTGGCCCCGTTGAACTCCCCCATCAGCCAGTCGGCGATGAGCTTGGCCAGGCCGCTCTTCTCCAGCTGATCGGCGATGGCCAGGGCCCCGCCCACCACCAGCCAGATGTCGAGGGGAAAGCGGCGACGGATCTCGTCCAGGGTCAGGATGCGGGAGAAGAGCAGCACCACCAGCATCACCAGCAGCCCCTTGAAGAGCGGCACCAGATCGAGCACCGACAGGGTCAGCACCCCGAGGAACCCCGCCACCACGGCGGCGCTGCGCGTGGCATCGAGCCGGGTGGAGGCCTCCAGCCCGCTCACCACCACGAACTCCCGGGAGAGGGACTTGTTGCCCGCAAACTTGGGGCCGGGGGCCAGCAGCAAGGTGTCCCCTGCGTGCAGTTCAATCTGGCCGAGGCCGCCGGTGAGCTGGGTCTCGCCCCGGCGCACCGCCAGCACCACCGCATCGAAGTGGGTGCGAAACTCCGCATCCTTGATGGTCTGCCCCACCAGGCGCGAGCTGTGGCTGACGATCACCTCCACCAGGTGCTGGCCGTTGAGGCGGTGCTGGCCGTAGAGATCCAGCCCCTTGAGCTCCTGCAGCACGCCGACGCTCTCCACGTCGCCGCAGAACAGCAGCATGTCCCCCTCGTGCAGCTCGTGTTCCGGCTGCACCGGGCAGATCACCTGGTTGCCCCGGATGATCTCGGCAAGATAGAGGCTTTTCAGGCTGCGCAGGCCGTTCTCCTTGACGCTGCGCCCGGCCATCGGCGAGCCGGGGCCCACCTTGGCCTCGAGAAAATAGCCGGATTCCCGGCTCATCTCGGTGTCCTGCTCCGGCAGATGGCGGGCAAACAGCAGCACGGCCACCAGCCCTGTCAATAATGTGCCAGCACCCACCATAAAGAAGTCGAACATGCCGAGCGGCTTGGCCCCCATCTTGATGAGGAAGCTGTTGACGATGAGGTTGGTGGAGGTGCCGATCAGGGTCAGTACGCCGCCAAAAGTCGCCGCGAAGCACATGGGCAACAGCAGCCGGGAGGGCGCATGGTTGGGGTTGCGCTTGACCGCCCCCAGCATGGACGCCACCACGGCGGTGTTGTTGACGAACGCCGACAAGAAGGCGGTGGAAAACCACACCTTCACCAGCACCTTGTTGAAGGAGCCGGTGCCCACCAGGTTGGCGAACCAGCTCATGACCCGGGTCTTCTCCACCGCCAAGGAGACCAGCAGCAACAACACCAGGGTCAGCAGGGCGCTGTTGGTGTAGCCCGCCACCACGGCGTTGATGTCCGCCAGGCCACTCAGGTAGGTGATGAGCACGGCGCCCGAGAAGAGCAGCGCCGGCCGGAGTTTGCCCTGGATCAGCAGGGCGACGAGGGCAGCCAGCAGACCCAGCACCAGGGATTGTTGCCAGGTCATGGGCTTACTCCTTGCCGGAATCGTTGCTGATGGTCAGCGCCTGCCAGTGGGGGAAGTGCTTGCGCACCAGGGCGTTGAGCTCCACTTCGAACTCGCTGTATTGCCCTGCCATCACCTTGGCCGCCAGCCCTTCCACTATCATGCCGGCACCGACGGTGACGTTGGTCAGCCGGTCGATGAGGATGAAGCTGCCGGTGTCGCGGATCTCCTTGTAGGGGTCGAACGCCACCGGGTCGGTCAGGCTGAATTCGCACAGGCCGATCTCGTTGAGCTTGAGCTCGGAGGCGGGCAGCTCGTCGAGCTTGTTGATCTCGATGCGGTGGCGGATGGCCTCCACCTGGCCGCGGCTCTTCTTGGTGGCAAGCTTGACGTCATAGACCCGGCCCGGTTGCAGGGACTCTTCCCCCATCCAGACGATGTGAGCCAGCACGTTCTGGGTCACCTGGGGCTTGTTCGCCGCGTCCACCAGCAGGTCGCCCCGGCTGATGTCGATTTCATCCGCGAAGGTGACCGTGATGGCCTGACCCGGCAGGGCGTACTCCAGATCCCCGTCGAAGGTGACGATGCGGGTCACCGTGCTCTCTTTGCCGGACGGCAGCACGGCAAGCTTGTCGCCCACCCGCAGGATGCCGGAGGCGAGCGTGCCAGCGAAGCCGCGAAAATCGAGGTTGGGGCGGTTCACGTACTGCACCGGCAGGCGCACCGGGTGACGCTCCAGCTCGCGCTCCACTTCGGCAGACTCCAGCAAGGAGAGCAGGGTCTCGCCCTGATACCAGGCCAGCTTGTCGCTCGGGTTCACCACGTTGTCACCGTCCAGGGCCGAGACCGGCACGATGTGGATGGTGTCGACGCTGAGCTTCTTGGCGAATTCGCGGTACTCCAAGCTGATACGATCGAACACCTCCTGGCTGAACTCCACCAGGTCCATCTTGTTCACTGCCACCACGAACTGCTTGATGCCGAGCAGGCTCGCGATAAAGCTGTGGCGGCGGGTCTGATCCAGCACCCCTTTGCGGGCGTCGATCAGGATGATGGCCAGATCGCAGGTGGAGGCGCCGGTGGCCATGTTGCGGGTGTACTGTTCATGGCCCGGGGTGTCCGAGATGATGAATTTGCGCTTGGCGGTGGAGAAATAGCGGTAGGCCACGTCGATGGTGATGCCCTGCTCGCGCTCCGCCTGCAGGCCGTCCACCAGCAGGGCCAGGTCCAGCTTCTCGCCGGTGGTGCCGAGCTTCTGGCTGTCGGACTCCAGCGCTTTGAGCTGATCTTCATAGATTTGCTGGGAGTCGTGCAGCAGGCGGCCGATGAGGGTGCTCTTGCCGTCGTCCACGCTGCCGCAGGTGAGAAAACGCAGCAGGCTCTTGTGCTGCTGGGCGTGCAGGTAGGCTTCAATGCCCTGTTCGCTGATGGCGGTCTGAATGTGGTTGTTCATGTTGCGATTCCTTAGAACATTTTTTTAGAAATAGCCCTGACGCTTCTTCTGCTCCATGGAGCCGGCCTGATCGTGGTCGATGAGCCGCCCTTGCCGCTCGCTCGAGGTGGTGATCAGCATCTCTTCGATGATCTCCGGCAGGGTGGTGGCATTGGATTCGATGGCCCCGGTCAGCGGGTAGCAGCCGAGGGTACGGAAGCGCACCAGCTCCTGCTTCACTTCGTCTTCCGGGCCGATGGGCATGCGATCGTCATCCACCATGATCTTGATGCCGCCGCGATCCACCACGGGGCGCATGGCCGCGAAGTAGAGCGGGACTATGTCGATGTTCTCGAGATAGATGTATTGCCAGATGTCCAGCTCGGTCCAGTTGGAGAGCGGGAAGACACGGATGCTCTCCCCCTTGTTGACCTGGCTGTTGTAAACGCGCCACAGCTCCGGGCGCTGGTTCTTCGGATCCCAGCGGTGGGACTTGTCACGGAAGGAGTAGACGCGCTCCTTGGCGCGGGATTTCTCCTCGTCGCGACGGGCACCACCGAAGGCGGCATCGAAGCCGTATTTGTTGAGCGCCTGCTTGAGCCCCTCGGTCTTCATGATGTCGGTGTGCTTGCTGCTGCCGTGCACGAAGGGGTTGATGTCCATGGCCAGACCGTCCGGGTTCTTGTGGACGATGAGATCCAGCCCGAACTTTTTGGCGGTCTCGTCCCGGAACTTGATCATCTCCTTGAACTTCCAGTTGGTGTCCACGTGGAGCATGGGGAAGGGGATCTTGCCCGGATAGAAGGCCTTGCGGGCCAGGTGCAGCATGACGGAGGAGTCCTTGCCGATGGAGTACATCATCACCGGGTTTTCAAATTCGGCGGCCACCTCGCGGATGATATGGATGCTCTCGGCTTCCAGCTGCTGCAAGTGGGTCAGTCTTTCACGGTCCATGTCTGGGTCCTCGGTTCATTGCTAACGCGCCAGGTCAGGGCGCGGTGTTGGTTCAGGTCGGTGCCGCCATGGCCGCACCGTCAAATCGATGGCTGTCGCCGCCGGCGCTCAGGCCAGGCTCACCAGCTTGAGTTCGTGGCCGCTTTTTGCTTCCTGCCCTTGCCCCTGTTCGCCAAACCAGGCGAGTTGCTGGCGCAGGGCCACCACTTCACCGATGACGATAAGCGACGGGCTCACCGCCTGCTGGGCCAGTTCGGCCAGCTCCGCCAGGGTGCCGGTTAGCACCCGCTGACGGGCCGTGGTGCCCCGCTCGATGATGGCGATAGGGGTGGCGGCGCGTCGGCCATGGCTTACCAGTTGCTGCTGGATATGCTCGGAGCGCATCAGCCCCATGTAGATGACCAGGGTCTGGTTGGTGGCCGCAAGCTGCTGCCAGTCGGGCTCCTTGCCCTCCTTCTGGCAGTGGCCGGTGATGAAGACGGCGCTCTGGGCATGGTCGCGGTGGGTGAGCGGAATGCCCGCATAGGCGGTGGCACCGGCGGCGGCGGTGATGCCGGGCACCACGGAGAAGGGAATGCCCTCCTCGGCCAGCACTTCCAGCTCCTCGCCGCCACGGCCGAACATGAAGGGATCGCCCCCCTTGAGGCGCACCACCCGGTTGCCCGCTTTGGCGTATTCCACCAAGAGGCGATTGGTCTCTTCCTGGGGCACGCTGTGGGCCCCCGCCTTCTTGCCGACCGACACCAGGGTGGCGTCGCGGCGTACCAGGTCCAGGATCTCGGGGGAGACCAGCTGGTCATAGAGCACCACTTCGGCCTGCTGGATCTGTTGCAGCGCCTTGAGGGTCAGCAGGCCAGGATCCCCTGGGCCCGCCCCCACCAAGACCACTTCCCCCACCTCGGTCTGGGCCTTGTCCAGCCCCTCATTGAGCCACTGCTCGGCCCCTTGCCAATCGGCTTTCTCAATCAGACCGGCCAGGGTGTTGGAGGCAAAGGCGCGCTCCCAGAAGCGGCGGCGATCGGAGAGGGAGGCCAGCACCTGCTTGGCCCGGCTGCGCACCCGGCCGGAGAGCTCCGCCAGACCGCCGAGGTGGCGGGGCAGCAAGCTCTCGAGCCGCTCGCGCAACAGACGCACCAGCACGGGGGCCTTGCCGCCGCTGGAGACGGCCACCACGATGGGGCTGCGATCGATGATGGAGGGGAAGATAAAGCTGGAGCGCTCGGGGTCATCCACCAGGTTGACGAACAGACCGCGCTCGGTGGCGCTCTGGTAGACCAGGGCGTTGACCTCGAGATCGTCGGTCGCGGCCACCACCAGGATCTGCCCTGCCAGGTGAGCCGGGTCGAAACGCGCCGCCACATGGGTGAAGCGACCGGCAAATTCATGGAACTCGGGCTCGATCGCGGGAGAGACCAGGGTGATCCGGGCACCTGCCGCCAGCAGCAGGCGCGCCTTGCGCAGGGCAACCTCGCCCCCGCCCACCAGCAGTACCGGGCGGCCTTCCAACCTGGCAAACATAGGTAAATAATCCATCAGGGCCCGCTCCTCGGCATCGCGACATCTGGGGCGACTATAGGCAGGAGCGCTTATCCCTCAAAATAATAAAAAATGCTCTTTAATGCGTTTTGGTAATTAGTAAAGCCGTGTGGCGGCAATAGAGAAGCGAATCTGCTTGTGGTGGATGGCACCAGACCCTAGGCTAGTGAAAGTGTTTCATAAGGAGCTTAATCATGAATGAGTCATTGATTGTATTGGGGATCTTCATATTCCTGGTACTCGCCACCCTGAGTGCCGGCATCAAGATAGTGCCCCAGGGTTACAACTGGACCGTGGAGCGCTTCGGCCGCTACACCCGCACCCTCTCCCCGGGCCTCAACCTGCTGATCCCCTACATCGACCGCATCGGTCACAAGATCATCATGATGGAGCAGGTGCTGGACATCCCGGCCCAGGAGGTGATCTCCCGGGACAACGCCAACGTCACCATCGACGCCATCAGCTTCGTGCAGGTGGTGGATGCCCGCAAGGCGGGCTACGAGGTCAATGATCTCACCAGTGCCATCCGCAATCTCACCATGACCAACATGCGGACCGTGCTCGGCGCCATGGAGCTGGACGAAATGCTCTCCCAGCGCGACACCATCAACGAGAAGCTGCTGCGCACCATGGATGCCGCCACCGCCCCCTGGGGCATCAAGGTGACCCGGATCGAGATCAAGGATGTGCGCCCGCCCCTCGCCCTGGTGGAAGCCATGAACGCCCAGATGAAGGCCGAGCGCCAGAAGCGGGCCGAGGTGCTGGAGGCCGAAGGGGTGCGCCAGTCCAAGATCTTGAAGGCCGAGGGGGAGAAGCAGTCCCAGATCCTGAAAGCCGAGGGTGAACGTCAGGCCGCCTTCCTCGCCGCTGAAGCGCGGGAGCGGGCCGCCGAGGCGGAAGCCAAGGCGACCCACATGGTCTCCCAGGCGATCGCCGAGGGCGACATGCAGGCCATCAACTACTTCGTGGCCCAGAAATACACCGAGGCCCTGGCCCGCATCGGTGAAGGCCCCAACAGCAAGATCATCATGATGCCCCTGGAAGCGGGCAGCCTGATAGGCTCGGTGGCGGGCATGGCCGAGCTGTTCAACAAAGACGGCAAGGCGGGCAAATCATGACAGCCCTGTTCGAGGGGCTGACCCACTGGCACTGGCTGGGGCTCGGCTTCGTGCTGCTGGCCATCGAGGTGATGGGGTCGGTGGGCTTCCTGCTCTGGACCGGCATCGCCGCCCTGGAGGTGGGACTCTTGCTGCTGGTCTGGCCCTTCGGCTGGCAGGCGCAGTTGCTGCTCTTCGCCCTGCAATCCCTGCTCACCACCTGGGCCTGGTGGCGCTGGCAGCATCGCCGGGATCGCTCCGGGCTGGATGCCGCCGCTCCCATCAACGAGCGGATGCAAAGCTACATGGGCCGCGAGCTGACCCTGCTGGACGAGGTCAGCCAGGGGATGAGCCGGGTGCATCTGGACGACACCGTCTGGACGGTGCGCTGCAACGCGCCGCTGCCGGCCGGCAGCCGGGTCAAGGTGGTGGGGGCCGACTCCCACATCCTGCTGGTGGAACCCCTCGGCTGACCGGGCAACGCCCTTCCATGGCCATAAAAAAACGGGCCCGGCGCGAGTGCGCCGGGCCCGTTTTTCAATGAGGTGCTGGCTTAGTTGGCCTTGGCATCGCTCACGGCAGCTTCAGCCTTGGTGGCCACGTCAGCGGCAGCCTTCTCGACAGTAGCGGAAGCTTCGGAAGCAGCCTTCTCGACGGTAGCAGACGCTTCGCTAGCGGCTTTCTCGACAGTGGCAGCAACGTCTGCGGCCGGGGTCGCAGCCGGAGCGGCAGCTTCTTCTTTCTGACCACAGGCGGTCAACATCAGACCCAGGATACCGGCTACCAGTACTTTGTTCATGTGCATACCCTCAAAAAAAGATGGAGAGATGGTGCAGGGACCATCACTGTACGCCCCGGCTCCTGTCGGCACACCGGCCGCTGGAGCCCGAAGGCGCGCGAAATATATCCCCATATGCGGCCGATGAAAACGCGTATCACAATGATATTTTCTCGTTGGCATGATAAGAAACACTGCTGCAACGACAGATATTAATATAAAACACCCATCCATCACCAGATTCGCACAACAAATCGCCAATTACCTGACGATTGCCAGTCAGCTATTGTCTTTCTGTCAGGCTCTCGGCGCTGCCGGATTACGCCGTCAGTCAGACAGCTTCTGACAAGGCAGGCGCCGCCCCTGCTGGTCGCTCTCCCGGGCCAGGTCCAGCAAGGCCATCACCGCCAGAGCCTCGTCGGCCGGCACCGGGTTCTCCCCTTCTCCCCGGATGGCGGCGCAGACGCCGCGATAGTAGGCGCCGTAGTCCCCCGCCTCGCCAGCCACGGTCTGCTGCACGAGCTGACCGTCCCGGATCTGGCTGAGCTGGCCGGGGGCGGGATCCACGCCCCAGTCCGCCGCCGGAGGCCGCTTGCCCTCCTTGAGCTGCTCCTCCTGCACGTCCATGCCGAACTTGATGAAGGAGCCCTGACTGCCGTGCACCACGAAGCGGGGCATCACGGCCGACACCAGACAACTGCCGTGCAGAATGACCCGCATCTCGCCATAACCCAGCACCACATGGAAGTAGTCGTCCGCCAGGGCCCCGGGGCGCTGCTTACCCAGATCCGCCTGCAACCAGTCCGGCTGGCCGAACAGCTGGAGCGACTGATCCAGGATATGGGGGCCGAGATCGAACCAGAGACCGGAGCCCGGGCCGCCCGCCTCGCGCCAGCGCTGGCGCACCTCGGGGCGATAACGGTCGAAGTGGGATTCGAACTGGGCAACTTGCCCCAACGCTCCCTCCGCCAGCAGACGGCGCACCGTGAGGAAGTCCCCGTCCCAGCGCCGGTTGTGGAAGATGCTGAGCAGCCGTTGCTGCTTCTCCGCCAACTCGACCAGCGCCTTCGCTTCGGCCAGATCCAGGGCGAACGGCTTGTCGATCACCACGTGCTTGCCCGCCAGCAGGGCCTCGCGAGCGATGGGGGCGTGGGTGTCGTTGGGGGTGGCGATCACCACCAGATCGAGGCTGTCATCGGCCAGCACCTGCTCCAGGGTGCCGACCCGGGTGCCGGGCAACGCCGCCTGTACCTTGGCGGCATCCCGGCTCACCACCCAGCGCAGGGTCAGGCCTGGGGTCGTGGCCAGGAAGGGGGCGTGAAAGGTCTGTCCTGCGAAGCCGTATCCCACCAGGGCGGCGTTGATTGTGTGGCTCATCCGGTTTTCTCCACGGGTCTGTGATCATGCGAGGCAGGCGAGGTCACCTGAAAAAGAGAAGGGGGCTCAAGGCCCCCCGAGTGTGCTCATCAGAGCACAGGATTTATTGCAAACACAAGCGGCGACCCTGGCGGGTCATCAGCATCACCAGCGGGGGCAGCAGCAGCCACATGTGCAGGGCCAGCTGGCTCAGGGGATCCGGCATCAGCCAACCGGTGATCCCCACCAGGGCGCCGGAGCCGCTCATCTGGAACAGGCCGAGCAGGGCGGCAGCAGTCCCGGCGCAGTGGCCGAAGGGGGCCAGCGCCATACCGGCGGCGGCGCCCAGGATCATCGCAAAACCGATGCTGGAGAGGAACACCGGGCCCATCATAGCCAGCGGGTGCGGGATGTGCATGGCCAGGGTCAGGGTGATGGCGGAGAGCAGCAGCACCAGCAGGCCGATGCGCAGGGTCCGTCTTGGCCCTACCCGGGCGATGAAGCGCGGGGCCAGGAAGCAGGCCAGGATGTTGAGGGCAGCATTGGCGGTGAACCAGTGGCTGAAGCCACTCATGTCCAGCCCCAGGGTCACCATCAGTTGTACCGGCGCCGCTGTCACGTAGGCGAGGATCACCGCCATCGCCAGCATGCACAGCGCCGCGTTGAACAGGAAGCTCGGGGAGCGCAGCACCGGGCTGTAGCGGGACCAGCTGATGAGCGGGCCAGCACTGCTGGTCTCCTCAGGGCGGGTTTCCGGCATCCGCCACAGCAGCCAGCTGCCGACCACGACAGCGTAACCCGCCATGAACCAGAAGTTCGCCGACCAGCCCGCCTTGGCGGTGAGCCAGCCACCCAGCAGGGGCGCCAGTGCGGGGATGAAGCAGATGGCACCGTTCAGATAGGAGATCATCTGACCGCTCTTCTTGGGGCCATAGCTGTCACGGACCACCGAGAAGGCGGCCACCGAGGTGGCGCAGGCCCCGAAGCCTTGCAGCACCCGCGCCAGCATCAGCTCGCCCAGGCTGGCGGCAAAGCCGGCTGCCAGGGCGCTCAGGCCGTAGAGCAGCACGCCCCCCAGGGCAATGGGTTTGCGCCCGTAGCGATCGGCGAGCGGCCCCACCAGCAGTTGCCCCAGCCCCATGCTGAACAGGAACCAGGTGATGGTGCCCTGCATCAGGGTCACTTCGGCCCCCAGCTGCTCGGCCATCTGGGGGATGGCAGGCAGATAGATGTCGATGGCCAGCGGGCTGAACAACACCAGGAGTACAAGCAAAAGAATCAATGGCATCAGTCACCTCAAGCCCTACGAATATCGATTGGGCCGCGAGTCTACTGACTCAGAGTAATGAATTGAAATGGTATTTAATCACTTCGGTTATTCCCTGTTGGAAACATGTATCTCTTCTACCTCTCAGGGGGTGGAACCAGGATCCCCCGTTGGCACCGGATCCCGGGCAATTGGCGCTTTTACTAAACCCCTCCCCCGCATAGAATGCGCAGATTATTTTTGCGGAGGTGTGTGATGAACAAGCTTGTCCTGGCAACAGGGAACCAGAAAAAGGTGAAGGAATTGGCCGCCATGCTGGCCGATATGAAGATCCAGGTGATCCCGCAGAGCGAGTTTGCAGTCTCCGATGCCGACGAGACCGGCACCACCTTCGTCGAGAATGCCATCATCAAGGCCCGCCACGCCGCCCGCGTCACCGGCCTGCCCGCCGTGGCCGACGACTCCGGTCTGGAAGTGGATCTGCTGCACGGCCGCCCCGGCGTCTACTCCGCCCGTTTTGCCAGTGCCGGTGCCAGCGACAAGGAGAACATCGACAAGCTGCTGGCCGAGCTCAAGGGCGCGCCGGATTACCTGAAAAGCGCCCGTTTCTGGTGCGTGCTGGTCTACATGCGCCACGCCGACGATCCCACCCCCATTATCTGCCAGGCGAGCTGGGAGGGGATGATCATCGACGAACCCCGCGGCCAGCACGGCTTCGGCTACGACCCGGTGTTCTTCGTCCCCGACCACGACTGCACCTCGGCCCAGATGCCGGCGGAGCTCAAGAACCAGCTCAGCCACCGTGGTCAGGCCCTGGCCAAGCTCAAAGCGGCCCTGGCTGCGGTCAACTAAAGCGCTGTCTCCCGCCGCGTTGTCATCTACAATGGGGGCCGTCGGCCCCCGTTTCGTTCGCGGCGCCCCGCCCGTTGTCACCGGCAACCAGGGCCACCCGACCCCTTTTGATTGTTGAATACTGGAAATCCCATGCTGCAACTGCCGCCCCTCTCCCTCTATATCCACGTGCCCTGGTGCGTCCAGAAGTGCCCCTACTGCGACTTCAACTCCCACGCCCAGAAGGGGGAGCTGCCCCACCTCGAGTACGTGGCGGCCCTGCTGGAGGATCTGGAGCAGGATCTGCACTGGGCCCAGGGGCGCCCCCTCTCCTCCATCTTTATCGGTGGCGGCACGCCGAGCCTGCTCTCCGTCGACGCCATGCAGGCGCTGCTGGACGGAGTGCGTGCGCGCATCGAACTCACCGCGGACTGCGAGATCACCATGGAGGCCAACCCGGGCACGGTGGAGGCGGACAAGTTCGCTGGCTTCCAGCGGGCCGGCATCAACCGCATCTCCATCGGGGTGCAGAGCTTCCAGCAGGAGAAATTGACCCGGCTCGGCCGCATCCACGGCCCCGAGGAGGCGCGCAAGGCCGCCGAGCTGGCCCACGCCATCGCGCTTCCCACCTTCAACCTGGATCTGATGCACGGCCTGCCGGATCAGAGCCTGGACGATGCGCTCTACGACCTGCAGCAGGCTATCGACTGCGCGCCGCCGCACCTCTCCTGGTATCAGCTCACCATAGAGCCGAACACGGCATTCGCCTCCAAGCCCCCCACATTGCCGGAAGATGACACCCTGTGGGACATCTACGAGCAGGGCCACGCCATGCTGACCGCCCGGGGCTATCAGCAGTACGAGATCTCGGCCTATGCCAAAGAGGGGTATCAGTGCCGCCACAACCTCAACTACTGGCGCTTTGGCGACTATCTGGGGATCGGCTGCGGCGCCCACGGCAAGGTGACGGATCTCGCGAGCCAGCAGATCCTGCGTACCGCCAAGGTGAAGCATCCGAAAGGTTATCTGGATCCGAGCCGCCCCTATCTGGACAGCCAATGGCAGGTGAGCGCGGACGATCTGCCGCTCGAGTACTTCATGAACCGATTCAGATTGTTTGAACCCGCCCCCAAGGCGGAGTTCGAGGCCTTCACGGGGCTACCGCTGGAGCGGGTGGAGACCATGCTCGCCATCGCCCGGACCAAGGAGCTTATCGAGGATCTTGGCGATAGCTGGCAGCTCACGTCCCTCGGGCATCGCTACCTCAACGTGCTGCTCGAACTCTTTATGGACGAGTGAGCACGGGTTCACTCTCTTGCGTCAAGACCGCAAGTCAGCACCAGCGAATAGAACAACAATCAGGGCGCTATTGGCGCCCTGATTGTGTTAACTGATGCCTTGCGGCAGAAACCCGCTCAGCAGCAGACGCTTGCCATCTGCTGTTGGCCGGGCTCCCACCGCTTGCCGTGCTTGGCCTTGCGCTGATAGCTGCCCTTGCCCTTCTTGCTCGGCTCGACCCGGGCCTGGAACAGGGGGGAGGTCACCAGTGCCTTGAGGTGGTTGTCCTGAATGGTGCCGCGCTGATGTTCGCAGGCGGGTTCGGCGGTGACACAGGTCACCTTCTTCTTGGCCATATGGGCTCCTTGATGGGGGTGTCGTGTTTGCCTATCGTCCCTGCCTGGAAGGGCAGATGGCGAAAAACGCGCCGATTGTGCGCCTCTTGCCTCCCCCGTGCAAGCTGTCAGGCGGGGTGATAGATAACCCGCACCAGGCCGCTTGGCAGCACGGCGCTCGACACCGGTCTCAACCCTGCGGGGAGAGGCCCGGTAAAGAGCGGGATCCCGCCCCCCAGGGTGACCGGCACCCAGAACAGGGTCAGCTCGTCCACCAGGGCCCCCTGCAGACCCTGCCTCACCAGCTCCCCGCCATCCAGATAGAGGTGACGGCTTCCCCCCTGCCACAACTCGTCCAGCACCTGCGCCAGCGCCCCCTGCCGGAAGGAGACCCGAGGACGGGGGTCGGCGGGCCTGTGGGTCAGTACCACCAGCGGCTTGTCCCCGTAGGGCCACTCGGGAAAGGCGCTCACGATATCGTAGGTGTTGCGCCCCATCAGCAGGGTGTCCGCGCTCGCCATCAGGGCGCTGTAGCCGGTCTCCTGCGGCCCGTCGCCACCATAGGGGGCCAGCCATGCCAGATCGCCCCCCTCCCCGGCGATGAAACCGTCGAGGGAGAGGGCGAGAAAGGCGGAGACCCGGGGCCGACGCAGCTCAGTGCTCATGGTCGTGATGCTCGTGGCGGGAAGGGGCGCCGGACTCCAGGGTCTCGAGGATGGCGCAGTGCTCCGCCGAGCGCGGGCCGCCGCAGCAGATGTCGGAGAGGGCCTTCAGGTTCTCGCGAAAACGGGTCAGCTCCAGGAGCTTCTGCTCCACCTGTTCGAGCTTGGTGTCAGCCACCGCCTTCACCTCCTGGCAGGTGACCTTGGCCTTGTTGGTGTCGAGGGCAAGCAGCTCGCCGATGTCCGCGAGGGAGAAGCCCACCGACTTGGCGCGGATGATGAACTCCAGCCGCCGCTTGTCCTGCTCCCCGTAGAGGCGATAGCCGGATTCGTTGCGAATGCCCGGCGAGATGAGGCCGTTCTTCTCATAAAAGCGCAGGGTGTCGGCCTTCACCCCGCACGCCTTGGCCAGTTCACCGATCCGATACATGGTCCTCTCCCCCCGCATGACATTCCCGACATGGTACTCAATATAAACCGGCCTCCACTATCACCTCTTTGCCCGGCGATTGCCAGTCAAAGGCAGGAAAGCAGCAGCTAACCCCTCACTTGCCGGCCATTTATCCCCAAAACACTGAAAAGACAAACGTTTCACAAAAATTCACCAGAAAACGTTTAACGCCGCATCCCACAAGGGTTTGTCTCTTTAAAAAATCCACCACAGGTCACATTTTTTGTGTAGAATACGCGCCCACAAGAGAGCGTCGCGTCAAGCGGGCATTTCCTAAAACGCTTTTGCCAACGGCCGCCCCGGGCGAGAGTGGTTTGCGAAATCCCCCACTTCCATTTATTTGGGGACTCTCTGTGTGTTGAGCCTCGCCTCCCATGGAACGGTCCCCGTTATGCTGAGGACGATAGTGTGATGGAACAAGCTCGACCCATTCGCCGTGCACTGCTGAGTGTGTCTGACAAGACTGGCATCCTGGAATTTGCCAAGGCACTCGATGCGCGTGGTGTGGCCCTGCTCTCCACCGGTGGTACCGCCAAGCTGCTGGCCGATGCGGGCCTGCCGGTGACCGAGGTGTCCGACTACACCGGATTCCCCGAGATGATGGACGGCCGGGTCAAGACCCTGCATCCCAAGGTACACGGCGGCATTCTCGGCCGTCGCGACCGGGATGACGCCATCATGGCCGAGCACGCTATCTCCCCCATCGACATGGTCGTCGTCAACCTCTATCCCTTCGCCGCCACCGTGGCCAAAGCCGGTTGCACCCTGGAAGACGCCGTCGAGAACATCGACATCGGCGGCCCGACCATGGTCCGCTCCGCTGCCAAGAACCACAAGGACGTCACCATCGTCGTCAAGGCCTCCGACTATGACCGCGTCATCGCCGAGATGGATGGCAACGGCAACAGCCTGACCCTCTCCACCCGCTTCGATCTGGCCATCGCCGCCTTCGAGCACACCGCCGCCTACGACGGCATGATCGCCAACTACTTCGGCACCCTGGTGCCCTCCTACGGCGAAAACAAGGAAGGCGACGAAGAGTCCCGCTTCCCCCGCACCTTCAACAGCCAGTTCATCAAGAAGCAGGACATGCGCTACGGCGAGAACAGCCACCAGGCTGCCGCCTTCTACGCCGAAGAGCAGGCCGCGCCGGGCTCGGTGGCAAGCGCCATCCAGCTGCAGGGCAAGGCCCTCTCCTACAACAACATCGCCGACACCGATGCGGCGCTGGAGTGCGTGAAGGAGTTCAGCGAACCGGCCTGCGTCATCGTCAAGCATGCCAACCCCTGCGGCGTCGCCATCGGTGACGACCTGCTGGCAGCCTACGATCGCGCCTACCAGACCGACCCCACCTCGGCCTTTGGCGGCATCATCGCCTTCAACCGCGAACTGGACGGCGAGACCGCTGCGGCCATCGTCGCCCGCCAGTTCGTGGAAGTGATCATCGCCCCCAGCATCAGCCAGGCAGCCCGCGAGGCGGTCGCCGCCAAGCAGAACGTGCGCCTGCTGGAATGCGGCCATTGGACTGCCCCGGCGCAAGGCTTTGACTTCAAGCGCGTCAACGGCGGCCTGCTGGTGCAGGAGCGCGATCTGGGCATGGTGACGCTCGGGGATCTGACCGTGGTCAGCCAGCGTCAACCCACCGAGGCCGAGCTGCAGGATCTGCTGTTCTGCTGGAAGGTCGCCAAGTTCGTCAAATCCAACGCCATCGTCTACGCCAAGAACGGCCAGACCATCGGCGTGGGCGCCGGCCAGATGAGCCGCGTCTACTCCGCCAAGATCGCCGGCATCAAGGCCGAGGATGAAGGGCTGACCGTGGCGGGCTCCGTCATGGCCTCCGACGCCTTCTTCCCGTTCCGCGACGGCATCGATGCCGCCGCTGCCGCGGGCATCTCCTGCGTCATCCAGCCAGGTGGCTCGATGCGCGACCAGGAGGTGATCGACGCCGCCAACGAACACGGCATGTGCATGGTGTTCACCAACATGCGTCATTTCCGTCACTGACAGCCCAGGGCCGCCGATGGCGGCCCTGCCTCTTTAGCACCGGATCCTTTCCACTGGCAGGTTGCCACCGCAGCACCAGTGAACTCAGACAGAAGCGAGCGAGACGATGAAAGTACTGATCATTGGCAACGGCGGCCGTGAACACGCCCTGGCCTGGAAGGCCAAACACTCCCCCCTGGTGACCCAGGTCTTCGTGGCACCGGGCAATGCGGGCACCCAGCTTGAGCCGGGCATCGAGAACATCGCCATCCAGGCCACCGACATCGAGGGCCTGCTGGCCTTCGCCAAGGCGAACCAGATCGGCCTCACCATCGTCGGGCCGGAAGCCCCCCTGGTGAAAGGGGTAGTCGATGCCTTCCGCGCCGCCGATCAGACCATCTTCGGCCCGACCGCCGCCGCTGCCCAGCTGGAAGGCTCCAAGGCCTTCACCAAGGACTTCCTGGCCCGCCACGCCATCCCCACCGCCGATTACCAGAACTTCACCGAGGTGGAGCCAGCGCTGGCCTATTTGCGCGAGAAGGGCGCCCCCATCGTCATCAAGGCCGACGGTCTGGCCGCCGGCAAAGGGGTGATCGTCGCCATGACCCTCGACGAGGCGGAAGCGGCGGTGCGTGACATGCTCTCCGGCAATGCCTTCGGCGATGCCGGCGCCCGGGTGGTGATCGAAGAGTTCCTGGACGGGGAAGAGGCGAGCTTCATCGTGATGGTGGACGGCGAGCACGTGCTGCCCATGGCCACCAGCCAGGATCACAAGCGCGCCTTCGACGGCGACACCGGCCCCAACACCGGCGGCATGGGGGCTTACTCCCCGGCGCCCGTGGTGACCGACGAAGTGCACCAGCGCGTGATGGAGCGGGTGATCATGCCGACCGTGCGCGGCATGGCGGCCGAGGGCAACGTCTACACCGGCTTCCTCTACGCCGGCCTGATGATCGATGCCGAGGGCAACCCCAAGGTGATCGAGTTCAACTGCCGCTTCGGCGACCCCGAAACCCAGCCCATCATGCTGCGGATGCAGTCCGATCTGGTGGATCTCTGCCTCGCCGCCTGCGCCGGCAAACTGGATCAGAAGGAAGCCGTCTATGACCCCCGCGCCGCCATCGGCGTGGTGCTGGCGGCGGGTGGCTATCCCGGCGACTACGGCAGCAACCACCCCATCAGCGGCCTGCCGGTGGACGAAGTGGCAGGGGAGAAGGTGTTCCATGCAGGCACCCGCCTGGAAGGGCACACCAGCCTGACCCAGGGTGGCCGCGTGCTGTGCGCCACCGCCCTCGGCCACACGGTGCAGGAAGCCCAGCAGCGGGCCTATGCCCTGGCTGGCCGCATCCAGTGGGACGGCATCTTCTATCGCAAGGACATCGGCTGGCGTGCCATCGAGCGCGAGCAGGCCGAATAAGGGCCGGATCCCGATCACTCAAAGGGCCTGCGGGCCCTTTTTTTGTTGCACGGCGTCTGTGCGGGCAGTGAAATCATCCATGGATGGTGGCTTTCAAAAACAAAAACACCTGAAAAACTCACCTGACGTTAAAAAACCGATGTGTGATAAAAAATGGCAGCATGATTCACTGCCTGCGGACCCCTTCCCGGGCCAGATGCGCGCCCTTGTATCCCCTGCCGGAGGCGAGATCCGGTGGGCGTTCTCTTTCGGCTACATCCCCACAGCAATCCCCTGCACAATTCGTCACAATTGGTCGCACTTTCTTCATACAATGATCGCCCTTTCATGGCATCATGATGCGTGAAACCGCACTCAAATGAGTGCTATAACAACCTGCAATCTCGTCGTCTCATAAGGAAATCCCATGCTGAAAACTGTGCGTCCCCTGCTGCTGCCCCTGATGTTCGGCCTGATGGCCCTGCCTGCCATGGCCGGCGATCTGGAGCAGCCGATGAAGAAGATCGGCTTCAACTACAAGCAGGCCGTCAAGGCCGACGACGCGGCCACCATGGAGAAATACATCAAGGAGATGAAGGCCCAGCTGGACGTCGCCAAGGGCAAGAACATGCCCGCCGCCAAGAAGGAGAAGTTCCTGGAAGGCATGACCGAAGTGCAGACCGAGCTGGATGCCAGCCTGGCAGCCCTCCAGGCCGGTGACGAAGCCAAGGCGCGCGAGCACCTGGCCAAGGTCAACGACCTGAAGAAGGAGTACCACAACTATGCCAAGCAGAAAGGCTGATCCCTTCCACTGGGATCCTCTGGTGCGCCTCACCCACTGGGGTGTGGCGGCCATCTGTATCGGCAACCTCTGGCTCAACGAGGCGGGCGAGGAGTGGCACGAGCGGATGGGATACGCCGTCATGGTACTCATCGGCATACGCCTGCTGTGGGGGCTCACCTTCGCTCGCGGCCACGCCCGCCTGCGTGCCCTCATCCCGAGCCGGGAGGATTTTCGCCATCAGGCCGACGCCCTGCGCGAACGAACCCCGCCCACCCCGGGCCATCACGGCAGCGGCAAGCTGGCGGTCTGGGCACTCTGGCTGCTGGTACTCGCCACCGCAGGGACCGGCTGGTTCCAGAACACCGAGACCGGCTTCGATCTGGGGGCGGACGACTGGCACGAGTGGTGCACCTGGGCACTGCAGGGCATGATCGCCCTGCACCTGTGCGCCATCGCCTACACCTCCTGGCGCCAGCGCAGCAACCTGGTCACCCGCATGCTGCCAGGGCGTCGTGCCCGGGCCAGTGCCGGGCAGCAGGAACCCAACGTCTGAACGTTCACGGGGCCCTGCGGGGCCCCTGTTCATCCCCTTCGCTACCTGCTTGACTGGATCTCGCACCGATCTGCCCCCCTCTGCCCCCTCCTGCTGCCACCGAATGGCATGAAAGCATTTTCATTCACATTTCTTAATTAATTCAGCTTGTTCGATTTTCAACCACATCGATTTCATGAATGCTACGGAGCTGAACGAGGTTGTTTGTTGTCCGTTCGACTACACGACAGTGATACGTCAATAACAAGATCGAAGGGAAAATCGTCATGCACAACACACTGTTTCGAACCGCCCTGCTGGCGGCGGCACTCGGCTCTTTCAGCCACACTGCCAGCGCCGAAGGAGTCATGGTTCACCTGTTCCAATGGAAGTTCAACGACATCGCCAACGAGTGCGAGACCGTGCTCGGGCCCAAGGGGTTCGGTGGCGTCCAGATCACCCCGCCCGCCGAGCACAAGCAGGGCAGCCAGGTCTGGTGGACCGTCTATCAACCGGTCAGCTTCAAGAATTTCAACAGCTTCGGCGGTAGCGAGGCAGAGCTCAGGAGCATGATCGCCCGCTGCAACGCGGCCGGGGTCAAGGTCTATGCCGACGCCGTCTTCAACCAGCTGGCATCGGGTTCGGGCACCGCCACCGGCGGCGGCAGCTACAACTCGGGGCAATACCAATATCCCCAGTTCGGCTACAACGACTTCCATCACAGCGGCGACATCACCAACTACGGTGACAGCAACAACGTCTGGAACGGCGCCCTCTACGGCATGCCGGACCTCAATACCGGCTCATCCTACGTCCAGGATCAGATCGCCACCTACATGAAGACCCTGCTCGGCTGGGGCGTGGCGGGCTTTCGCATCGATGCGGCCAAGCACATGGCGCCGGCCGATGTGAAGGCCATCCTCGACAAGGCAGGCAGCCCCAGGGCCTACCTGGAGGTGATCGGCGCAGGCGGGGAGTCCCCCGACATCCAGCCGGGCCGCTACACCTACATCGACACCGTCACCGACTTCAAATACGGCACCGATCTCGCCGCCAACTTCAACGGCCAGATCAAGAACCTCAAGACCCTGGGCGAGAGCTGGGGCCTGCTCCCCTCCAACAAGGCCTTCGTCTTCGTGGTCAACCACGACCGCGAACGCGGCCACGGCGGTGGCGGCATGCTCACCTTCATGAGCGGTGCCCGCTACGATCTGGCCAACACCTTCATGATGGCCTGGCCCTATGGCTGGAAGCAGGTGATGTCGGGCTATCGCTTTGAAAACATGGGCACCTATGAAACCGACAAGGGGGCGCCGGGCAGCACGCCCTGCACGGACAGCCAGTGGAACTGCGAACAGCGCCGACCCACCATCATGAACATGGCCCTGTTCCACAACCGGACCGAAGGCCAGCCCGTCAGCAACTGGTGGGACAACGGCAACAACCAGATCGCCTTCAGCCGCGGTGACAAGGGCTTCGTCGCCATCAATAACGAGAGCGGCAGCCTGGTGGCCTCGGTGCAGACCGGCCTGCCGGCCGGCGAGTACTGCAACCTCCTGGGGGGCAATGACTACTGCAGCGGCGGTTATGTCACCGTCGATGGCAGCGGCAAGGCCAGCCTGAACGTCCCCGGCATGAAGGCGGCCGCCATCATCGCCGGTTGCACCAAGGCCAGCCCCTGCGGCGGTTCCGTCCTGCCGGGCAACAAGTTCAGCAGCATGAACCTGCGCGGCACCCACAACGCCTGGGGCAACACCCCCATGACCGTCGATGCCAACCGTGTCTGGTCCGCCACCCTCACCCTGACCGGCAACGGTGACGCCAACGGTGCCCAGCGCTTCAAGTTCGACGTCTTCGGCAACTGGGCCGAGAACTACGGCGACAACGAAGGGGATGGCATCGCCGACAAGGGCAGCAGCAAGGATATCCTGGTCAGCGGGGCGGGCACCTACCGCATCACCCTGAGCGAGAGCGATCTGCGCTACACGGTCACCCCCCTCACCAGCAACCAGGCACCGGTCGCCACCCTCTCTCCCAAAACCCTCAGCATCAAGGCGGGTGAGAGCGTGGTGTTCGACGCTTCCGCTTCCAGCGATGACGGCGGCGTGGTGAGCTACAGCTGGTCCAGCGGGGGCACCGCCGCCACCGAGACAGTCCGGTTCGATACCCCGGGTACCCATACCGTGACGGTCACCGTGACCGATGCGGAAGGGTTGACCGCCAGTGCCAGCGCCACCGTGACCGTCACCGACGACAACGGCACCTACGCCAGCGTACTGCCCACCCTGAACTTCCGCGGCACCCCCAATGCCTGGGGCTCCCTTGCCATGACGCTGATCGCCGACAATCAGTGGGAAGCCCTGGTCACCTTCGACGGTCAGAGCAACCAGCGCTTCAAGTTCGACGTCAAGGGGGACTGGACCCAGAACTACGGCGACACCAACAAGGACGGCGTGGCCGAACTGACCGGCAGTGACATCCTCACCCCGGTCATCGGCCAGTATCGGGTACGCTTCAACGATCAGACCCTGCAATACAGCCTGACTCCGGTGAGCGTCACCTATGCCAAGAATGTCGCCAGCCTCAACATTCGCGGCACCACCAACAACTGGGGCACCACCCCCATGTCCCTGGTCGGGGATCACCTCTGGCAGGCCAGCGTCACCTTCACCGGCAGCGGTGATGGCAACGGCAGCCAGCGCTTCAAGTTCGACGTCAAGGGGGACTGGAACCAGAACTACGGCGACACCAACAAGGATGGCGTGGCCGAGCTGGCCGGGGCAGACATCACCACGGCAGTGGTCGGTGCCTATGTGGTGCGCTTCAACGACCAGACCCTGGCCTACAGCCTGAGCGCCCAGTAAGGCTGGACACACGCCAGGGCCATTGCGCCCCGGCGCCGAACCAGGCCTCCCGCCATCGGCGGGAGGCCTTTTTCATGGCCCCATGACCCGTTCCCCACCAGCCTGTCGGCAGGCATACTGATCCTTCATCCCTATGCAGGAGCGCATATGAAACAGTTGAACACCCTCAAGGCCGAGGGACGGCTCGAGGAAGCCCGTCAGCACGGTCTGCTTCAACTCATCGAGCACCCAACCCACGCCGAGCTGCATTACGAAGTGGCCGGACTGCACGACATGCTGGGGCGAGAGGCCCAGGCCATTCCCCTCTATCAGAAGGCCGTGTCGCTGGGGCTTGGCGAGTCGTCGCTGCGCGGAGCCCTGCTTGGACTTGGCAGCTCCTATCGCACCACGGGCCGCCATGCCGAGGCGCTGGCCACCTTTGACGAGGCCCTGTCCCGCTTCCCCGATGCCGTGGAGTTCAAGGTGTTTCGTGCCATGACCTGCTACAACCTGGGGCGCAGCAAGGAGGGGATGGAGACGCTGCTGGGTATCCTCGCGACCACCACCACGGATCCCGCCCTGTTCCCCTACCGGCGCGCCATGGCACTCTATGCCGAGGATCTGGACAGGCACTGGTGAGCGCCAGAAACGACAAAGCCGCTCAAAAGAGCGGCTTTGTCTGAAAATGGTGGCCCTGGGGGCTCTGACTTAACTCACCAACCATTTGATTTTATTCTGTTTGTGTTTTTTGTTTGAGGTGGTGGTGGTACTTATGGTGGTACATGTTGCGAAACCACCTCCGCTTAAGGGTGGCATCCAGAACATTCAACCAACTCGTATCCTTCGCCTGGACGAGGGTTCAAATCCCCCGGCTGTTTATGGCCATTTATGCACCAACACCGTTCATCCTCCTCACTGTCCCTGATAGAGATACTTCTGGAATCCGACAAAGGCGCTGCGTACAGCATCAGGGGTGCCCAACTCGGCAAAGGCATCGGCCAGTGCGTTGTTGTATTTGAGTTTGAGCAGTGGCCCCAGCTTGGTGTCATCCAGTTCGGTCACCCCCTCTTTGACATAGTGACCCAGCACGAAACTCAAGAAGGCTTGCTGCTTGCTGTCAAACTCTTGGCCCAGCATGGCTTCGGCTTGTGCTGCTCGTGCTTCCCGGGTCATGGGATCATCGGCATAGGCCACATAGGCCAGTACATCAAACAGGTCGCTCTGCTCGGCCTCGATTACCTTCTGCATCTCGGTCAGTTGGTCAATGCCAAACCCTTTCTCTGCAAGACCATCAAGCAGCTTCTTACGGGTGCCCGGTTCACTCCAGAGTGCGCGAAGCTCATCTTCATCCTTGAAAAACTCCGGCAGTTTGCCAAATAGCTCGTCCATAAATTCGGCGGCTGACATCGGCGTACCATCCGGGTGCCAGAAGCTGGTGGCACTCATGTGTTGGATCTTGCGGGCCTTGCCGTCAGCCAGTTCAATTTTGATTTTGTCTTTCTTCTTGCAGGTACAGGGCTTATTGCCGCACACCTCGCACTGATACTCGGGCTCAGGCTCTTTCAGACAGACACAAGGGCGCTCGCCACAGACCTTGCATGGCTTGGGCGGTACTTTCTCGCAGGAGCAAGGAGAGGTGCCGCAGCGTTCACAAACCTCGGCTGGCAGAGGTTCACCATCCCACTCGGGGTCGCTAAAGTGGTGATGGGCTTTTACAAAGTCATGCAGGGTGAAGTAATCCTTACCATCACACAGCCGGGTGCCTCGGCCGATGATCTGTTTGAATTCGATCATCGAGTTAACCGGACGCATCAGCACGATATTGCGCACATTGCGGGCATCGACACCGGTTGAGAGTTTTTGCGAGGTGGTCAGGATAGTCGGGATCGATTTCTCGTTATCCTGAAAATCGCGCAACCACTGCTCGCCCAGCGCACCGTCGTCGGCGGTGACCCGGTGGCAATAGTCGGGGTGCTTGCTCTTTTTCATCTGGTTGATGAGATCTCGCACCGCCAGCGCATGATCCTGGGTGGCACAGAACACGATAGCTTTCTGGCGCTGGTCTATCTCCTTCATGAAGATCTCGACCCGCTTTTTCTCGCGGGCGCTGATCTCGATGATGCGGTTCATATCCTGTTCGGTGTAAACCCGACCTCGTTCTACTTCCCCCTGAATCACCTTGTCATCCGAGGTGTAGATGTACTCATCCAGTGTGGTGGCATGTTGGCGCACCCGAAACGGGGTCAGGTAACCATCGTTGATCCCCTCTTTGAGGGAATAGCTATAAACCGGCTCGCCAAAGTAGGCATAGGTATCGACGTTATCTTTACGCTTTGGGGTTGCGGTCAGCCCCAGTTGTACGGCGGGTTTGAAGTAGTTGAGGATATCCCGCCAGTTGCCCTCATCGTTGGCACCGCCCCGGTGGCACTCATCAATGATGATGAGGTCGAAGAAATCGGCGGGGTAGTCACCAAATACCGGGGCCGGTTTGCCCTCGGTATCGGTGCCAGTCATAAAGGTCTGGAAGATGGTGAAGAAGATATTGCCATTCTTGGGGGCACGGCCTTTCTTTCTGATCTCATCGGGGGAGATCCGCACCAGAGCATCTTCCGGGAAGGCAGAGAAACTGTTGAACGCCTGATTGGCCAAGATATTGCGGTCGGCCAGAAACAGAATGCGGGGGCGGCGGGCCGGTTCACCTTCGCTCTTCCAGTCATTGATGTTCCAGCGACTATGAAACAGCTTCCAGGCCAACTGGAAGGCGATAAAGGTCTTGCCGGTGCCGGTTGCCAGGGTCAGCAGAATGCGATCTTGTCCTTGGCTGAGGGCCTTCAATACCCGCTCGATGGCGATATCCTGATAGTAACGCCCCTGCCAGTAGCCGCCTTTATCTTCAAAGGGGACGGCGGTGAAGCGATCCCACCAGCGATTTTGCACAGCAAAGGTGGCATTCCACAGCTCATCGGGGCTCGGGAAGGTCAGGGTTTCCCCCTCCTTGCCGGTCTCCATATCGATGGCATAGATGCCCTGACCATTGCTCGAATAGGTAAAGCGGATGGCCAGCTTGCTGGCGTAATCCTTGGCCTGACCCACCCCGGCGGTGAGTGGCTTGTCCCATGCTTTAGCCTCGACCACAGCTAGCTTGGTATTGCGATACTCCAGCACATAGTCAGCCGAGAGAGCGATCCCCCGCTTGCCATGTAAGTATTCACCGGAACAGTATTGACACAGGAAAAATGAGACGATCGTCTCTTGATCCCACTTTCCTGCTTGCTTGATCCTGCTCCTTAGATACGCTCCCCCCATGAGCAAAAACACCATGCATTCCGCGGGAATGCCCACCAC
>NZ_JAGKRI010000378.1:0-293 GCF_017939255.1 Aeromonas sp. Prich7-2 | reverse complement strand
TCGGTGCCGACCTGTTGCTGCGTATTCAGGCCGAAGACACCGACCGTCACTGGCTCATCCCGGAACGCAAGGGGCTGGTATACACGGAACTTGAGCGCTATGGCGACGGTGACCGTCTGTTGCAAATGACGGTCTCGCCTCAGGCTAGCAAGAAAAACCCGGCGTTGCCGACACACTGGCAAGTTCGCGCAGTGACCTATGAGGTGGCAGGCAAGGAGAAAACGGTCTTTACCTCCCTGCCCGTGGCGCGATTCAGCGCAGCTCAGGTGGCGACCCTGTACCACGAGCGCTGG
>NZ_JAGKRI010000077.1:0-13688 GCF_017939255.1 Aeromonas sp. Prich7-2 | reverse complement strand
ATGAAACCATCACGCGCAATCATCAATGCAGAGGGATGGCAAACCTGCTGGCCCGAGTGAAACACTTCATGGATACCGTGTCTCCTTTCCCGGGGAATGGCTATGGCACAGCGAAGGTGTAGCACTATTGGGATCAGTTATTTAGGGGAGCCACAACAGGAAGAAATCATCAAAGCTGTTTGGGCTGATATAGATAATGCGTTCTCTCGACCGGTAAAAGCATCGGATGTGACATCTGATTACGTACCCACCCAAATTATCTCTGAGTTTATTAAGTCCAAAGGATATGATGGGATTGCTTATAAAAGCTCTCTTGCTGCAGGTCATAACATAGCTCTCTTTGACTTAACATCAGCAGATGTTATTGCTTGTGATCTTCATGAGGTTTCATCTGTGAAGTTCTCTTTCAATAATATGCCTGAGCATTGGTAATTTAGCATATTTGGCTTGGCAGGATCATGGCCATATCGAATAGCGAAGCGTATTCGGACGATCGCGAAAGGGAGCTTACCGAGAGGCCTCTGACTCCAGGGTTGCCTGCCTTGCCATTGCTCGGTGCGTGGCGGTATGCGGACGATTACGCTGCGCTAATCGTCCCTACATCAAGGCGTTGATTGCGTATGTTGAGCCCTTTCCTCTCTCCATTCCCCGCATTGCCAACCACCATGTCTGTCGTGACTCGCTGCTGACTTCTCCCCCGACTTCACCTTGGCTTCACACAGCCTCATTTTCCCTTCACAAATCCCCCCTATCTTCTGCCCACTGCTTAAAAGGCCCGGCTTGCCACAGGGTGGCGAGGGCCAAAGAGAGGGGAGCAAGACGATGAAATCCTGGATCAAATACGGGCTGGCCGGGGCCTTGATACTGGTGGCAAGCTTCTGGGGCGGCAGCGTGCGGGCGGCGGGGGCGTGGCCCGCTCAAGGGGGCCCGTGCCCGCCTGTCTCCCAGTTTCCCTAATATCAGGCCAATGACTGAACGCGCCGGGCTGATCTGTCAACGGAAGCGGAACAGCTCCCGGTGCAGCGGGGCGGCCAGATGGGCATCCAGGGTGTGGGCCATGGGCTCGGGGCCGCAGAACCACACCGGGGTGTGCTGGCGTTCACCCAGGGCGGCCAGATCCAGTCGGCCGCGCTCTGACTCCAGATGCAGCCGGTAGTCGACTCCGGCCCGGCGGCACAGCTCGGCCAGCCGATTGTGATAAGGGGCGGCCTCGGCGGTGGGGGCGCATTGCAGCAAGGTGGTGCCGGGGCGTTTTTCGCCGCGGCGCACCAGGGCCTCCAGCCAGGCGACGAAGGGGGTGATGCCGATACCGGCGCCCATCCAGAGCGCGGGGGCGGGATCCGGCAGGGCGAAGGCGCCATAGGGGCCGGTCACGATGACGGCATCCCCCACCCTGAGGTGCTGGTGCAGCCAGCGGGTGTGATCCCCGAGGGCGCGCACCGCCAGGGTCAGAGAGCGGTAGTCTGCCGAGACATCCACCAGGGTGTAGGGATGGGGCTCGCCGCGCCCGGCGAAGTCGAAGAAGGCGAACTGTCCGGGGCGGTAGCCGTGCAGGGGCGCGGTGAGGGCAACCCGGATCTCCAGGGTGCGCTCATCCAGGGGGGCGAGGGCGCTGACCGTCCCCTGGTGACGCGCGTTCTTGCCCACCCGGCCAAACAGGGAGTAGAGCGCCCCCAGGGCACCCAGCCCGCCGCCGATAAGCAGGGTCAGGCCGACCGGGGTCAGGACGCCGATGCGTGGCAGCAGGCACAGCCCGTGCAGCCAGCCCATCAGATAGATGACGGGGGCCAGCCGGTGAACCACCCGGAAGCGCTCGTAGCGCACCACCGCAAGCAGGCTCACCGCTACCAGGGCCAGCAGCAGATAGAAACCCCATTCCCCCAGGGTATTGCCGAGTTCGTGCCACAGGTCATCGCTGCCTGCGCCTGCGCCTGCACCGCGGCGTGCCGGCCGGGTCAGCCAGTCGGCGGTGACGGCCCACTTGGGGGCCTCCACCAGCAGCCAGTGGGACATCAGGGTGCCGGTGGCCCAGAGGGCGCTGCTGCGGTGCAGGCGCAACATGCGATCCAGCCCGCCGCACCAGGCCTCGAGCCTCGGCAGGCGCAGGGCCAGCAGCAAAGAGAGGGTCATGGCGCCGAGGCCAAGCAGACCGGTCAGGATCAGCAGCTCGTGGCGCCAGGGCCAGACGCTGGCGGGCCACTGGGTGAGACCAGCGAGCCAGAGCAGGGTGAGGGTCAGGGGCAGGGCCCAGACGAGGGATGCGGGTTTCATGATGTCCTCCTTGTCCATGCCTCCATTGCACGCCTGCTTTGTGGCGAAAGTGTGCCCCCTGACTACCTCTTTTGTAGCAGAGTGTGGCAAAGGGTCGCCGGGTCAGGGCAAGCGGGCTGAGGAGGGGGGCGCGGGGCAGAACAGGGGGGCAGGAAAGCGGTTGGCGTCACCCCACAGGCCTGGGTCTGGAGAGGGGTGATGCTGGGGCAGGCGCATGGCTGCCCCAGCAAACAGTCGTGTCAGGATTTTCGTCCCTTGCCGCCCTTGTTGCCCGCGAGGGCCTGCTTTCTGGCCTTCTGCTTCTGGGCGCCCTTGCTGGCGCGGCGCGGCTCGGGGTCGAAGCGGGTGAGATCCGGCTCAAAGCCCGGGAACCACTGCTGGGGCAGGCGGGTATCGAGCACGGCTTCGACTTTTTCCAGCAGGGGGGCGTCTTCCGGGCTGAACAGGGTGATGGCGAGCCCCTTGTTGCCGGCGCGGCCGGTGCGCCCGATGCGATGGACGTAATCCTCGGGCTGATGGGGGAACTCCAGATTGATCACATGGTTGAGATCCGTGATATCGAGGCCGCGGGCCGCCACGTCGGTGGCGACCAGCGCCTGCAAGGTGCCTGCGCGAAACGCCAGCAGCACGTTTTCCCGCGCGCTCTGTGACAGATCCCCGTGGAAGGCGAGCGCATTGATGCCCCCCTTGCCAAGCTGCTGGGCCAGCTTGTCGGCCCCCTGGCGAGTGCGGCTGAAGATCAGCGCCGGCGCCCAGCCCTTCACGGTCAGCATGTGTTGGACCAGCGCCACCTTGCGATCGCTGTCCACCGCATAGACCCGCTGCTCCACCTCGGCCGCCGTGGTGTTGCGCGGTGCCACTTCCACCAGCGCCGGGTCGCGCAGCAGTACCTTGCAGAGGGCAAACAGGTTGTCATCGCAGGTGGCCGAGAACAGCAGGGTCTGGCGATCCGCCGGGATTTGCTTCAACAGCGCCTGGATCTCGTCCATAAAGCCCATGTCGAGCATCCTGTCCGCCTCGTCAAACACCAGATGGCGCAGTTCTGCCAGCGTGAGCGCCCCCTGGCGCAGGTGATCGAGCAGGCGGCCCGGGGTGGCGATGAGGATATCCACCCCGGCGTTCAGCGCCTCCACCTGTGCGGCGATGCTCACCCCGCCGTAGACCAGCGTGCTGGTGAGAGTGGTGCCCCTGGCGTAGCGAGTGACGCTCTCGGCAACCTGCACCGCCAGCTCGCGGGTCGGCACCAGCACCAGTGCGCGGATGGGGCGGGGGCCATCGCTCGTCGGGTGTTGCAACAACTGCTCCAGCAGGGGCAGCACGAAGGCGGCGGTCTTGCCGGTGCCGGTCTGGGCGCCCGCCATCAGATCCCGCCCCGCGAGGATCAGGGGGATGGCGCTGGCCTGCACCGGGGTGGGGGCGGCGTAGCCAAGCTCGGTCAGGGTTTGCTGCAAGCGGGGGGAGAGGGCCAGTTCGGCGAAAGTGGCAATGGACATAGGGCACCAGTATGGGGTTATCCCGCCCCGTGGCCGGGACGGAAACAATCAGCGTGGGCGGGATGGTAACAGATAGCAGGGGAGCGGCAGAAGCCGGGCCGCTCAGGGGGGCGAATTGTCACCCGGATCGCGGACAAGGCGGATGGTCTGCCCCTGGTAATAGGCGATATTGCGCTTGCCGTGCTGCTTGACGTGATAGAGCAGGTCGTCGGCCAGTTGCACCGCCTCGGCCACCGTCAGGTAATCGCGAATGCGGGTTACTCCGGCGGAGAAGGTGATGGGGGCGGGCAGCTCGGGGATGCGCAATGGCCGCTCCAGCAGGCGGGCGGCGGAGTGATGCATCATTTTGTCATCGTCCATCCCCTTGAACAGCACGATGAACTCTTCCCCGCCCCAGCGAATGGCGACATCGCCCTTGCGGATATTGGTCTTGAGGTGATTGGCGAAGGCGACGAGCGCCAGGTCACCCACCCCGTGACCATGGGTGTCGTTGACGGACTTGAAGTTGTCGATGTCGAGGATCATCAGGTAGTCGTGCTCCCGCAGCAGCGCCTGATTGAGGATGTCACGGCGTGGCAGCCGGGTCAGGTGGTCGGTCTGGGCCAGGATGCGCAGACGGGTAACCAGGCTGCGCCCCGTCAGCATGATCAGCAGCAGAATGATGAGATAGAGCTTGAAGGCCGCCCCGTAGAGCACGGACCGGATGAAATCGCCGTAACTGTATGACCACTTGAGGTAGAGATCATTGCCTGCCTGAGTGCGCATCAGCGGCGTGCTCAGGCAGAGGTGGAACGGGCGGCAGGGCTCGACCTCTTCGAAGGAGAGGACGGTCCGGGTCGGATTGAGGCTCTCGAAGGGGTGCAGCACATCCTTGAACGCCCGGTCGACGGCGATGTCGATGCCCTTGAGTCCATAGCGGTAGTCCTTGATGGCGGGCTCGTAATAGACGAAGGGGAAGTAGAGGGTGATGGTATTCAGTCCGGTGAAGGTGTCGGTGTAGATCTCGGATACCCAGGCTTCATCCGTGCTGCAGGGGACATGGGTGGCCGCGAAGGAGGCGCAACCGAAAAAGTGGGTCCAGGGCTCGATGTCATTGAGGTCGGTGTTGACCGGGAGCAGCTGGCTCGGCAGCATCCCCTTGTTGGCGACCATGCCAAGCAGGCGGCGATCGTCATAGAAGGCGTAGAGGTTGAGGACCTCGGAGTTGGAGATGACGTACAGGTAGGCGAGGAGCATCTGGTTGGCCGGGGGCAGCACGGGAATGACCGCCAGGCGCTTCAGGGTGGGGAGATCATAGCCATAGGCATAGGCCGCCGCATCCCCGTTCTCGCTGAAGATGGGCATCTTGATGCTGCTGTTGTCGATGAAGTCAGCCAGTTTCTCTGGCGCCAGGATGCGGGCCCGCTGATAGAACACCTCGAACAGGTTGGCTTGCTTGGCGGTAATGAGCGCCATATCGTGCCTGATGACGAAGTAGGTGTAGTTGGCTACCAGCCCGAGCCCTGTCAGAGCCAGACATAGCCAGCCAAACCGGTAGAGCCATCGACGGGGGATGATACGCAACAGTGATCCAGCCATGCAGTGAACTCGTCCATGGTGACAGAGGCCATTCTTGTAACTGATTTTGCCGGGCATCACCAGATGAAGTTGGTGGGTCGTCACCCGGCATGCGCAAGAATGAGCCAACAATATCAAAAAGATAGACGATGAGGCGTCATGCGATGTCAGGCAGGGGAAAGGGGGGGCGACTGAAACAAGAGGGCATGGCGCCCTCTTGTGTGGACTGTGACGGGCGCCTTAGCGAGCCTGGTATTTCGGCGAGCGGGGGCCATGGAGGATGCCGTTGGGCATGTCGGCACTGAGCAGCCTGACGCTGGTGATACCGGCGATTTCATGGCCCTTGTCGGTAAGGGTGTTGGCAATCTGATTGACCACCGCCACCACCAGCATGCCGATGAGGCCGCCCCCCGAATTGCCCTGCTGCTCGGCACTGCTGGCGCTGGCACTGCCTTCCCACAACAGCTTGCCGGTGCGCAGATCCACCAGGCGGGCACTGGCGGTGACCACTGTCTCGCTGGAGATGACCAGATAGCTGGTGCCGTACTCCTTGATGTCGAGGTAGAGGGCGGTATCGGCTCCGTAGATCTCGTGGAGCTTCTTGATGGGCAGCGCCTGGATGTCGGCGGGCTCGGTCACGCCGTTCTGCCGGAACGTCTCGTTGGTGACCGCTACCGGCAGCACGTAATAGCCGGACTCGGCGAGCGGATAGGTGATCTGGGATTGCAGGCTGGGGCCCGCCTTGATGTCCGGCGAGTGATTCACCGGCGGCAGCACCAGAATGGAGGTCGGTCTGCTCTCCTTGAAGTTGCTGTAGTCGTAGCCGGGGCCCTGTGCACAGCCGCCCAGGAGGAGGGCGCCCAGCGTGAGGGCAAGGAGGGTGCGCAGGGTCATTGGGTCTCTCCCTTCTTGTTGGACATCAGGAAGTTCATGAAGGGGGCCGATTCGGGGAAGAGGCGCTTCTCGGTTTCGAACTGCTCGCGAGTCTGGGCATCCTTGCCGAGCTGGGCGTACAGCATGCCGAGGTGAGCGTGAAAGCCCGGTGGCACAGCCTGCCCCTTGGCGCTTGCTTCTTGCTGGTTTTTCTCCAGTGCATCGATCTGCGCTTCGACCCCGGTGTCGTCACCCTGCATGTGCTGGTAAACCACCCCCTGATATTGATCCCAGTTGTAGAGCGTCTGCGGCCCCTGGGCGCAGGCGCTCAGCAGCAGGCCGCTGACCAGCAACAGGGAAGGACGGAACAGCGTCATCTCGTCTCTCCTCATTGGGCCGGGCGCCAGGCACCGGTCTCGATGCCGTTCACCAGATTGTTGACAGCCTCGCGGATGGCGAGATCCAGCACCTTGCCGTTCAGGGTGGAGTCGTAGCTGGCGGTGCCGCCGAAGCCGACGATCTCGCGGTTGGAGAGTTCGTACTCCCCGGCACCCTGGGAAGAGAAGACCACTTCCGAGGTGGTGACGTTGACGATGTTCAGGTTGACCTTGGCATAGGCGATCTGTGACTTGCCGCGACCCAGGATGCCAAATAGCTGATGATCACCGACTTCCTTGCGACCAAACTCGGTGACGTCGCCGGTGACCACGTAGTCGGCGCCCTTGAGTTGCTGAGCCTGTTGCTTGATCCCGGCTTCGGCCTGGATCTCCGCCATGTTGTCGCGATCCAGCACGCTGAAGCGGCCGGTCTGCTGCAGGTGGGTGATCAGCACGGTTTTCGCCTGGTTGCCCAGCCGGTCCACGCCGTCGGAGAAGATGCCACGCATGTAGCTGGAACGGTTGTCGAACTTGCCGACGGCGATGGGGCTGCGTGCGCCCTGATAGTGGCTCTGATAGGAGGCAACCTTGGGCACCTCCAGGGTGCGCGACGACTCGCTCGCACAGGCTGTCAGCAAGCCCGCCATCAGGATGACACTGGATGAAACAACAAACTTCTTCATGTAAGGCCCCGTTATCAAAGGAAAAAACAGCGGCGGACTCTAACATGGTTCGTTGCGAAGAAAGTGCCCCGTATGGGGGGCATACCCGCTCAATCCCTGTGCGTTTGACAGGGGGTGGCGGAGGGCTGGGTCTGTTGCAGGGGCTGGAACACCTCCTCCAGGGCTGCCACCAGGGCACGCATGCGGCCCGTCTTCTGCACATCCGGGTGCAGCACCATCCAGATGTCGATGGGATCGTGCTGGTCAGGCAGCAGGCGCACCAGGGCGGGATCCTCCTCGGCGAGGAAGGTGGAGAGCAGGGCGATGCCGAGCCCCTGCCGGGCGGCCGCCATCAGCACCAGCTGGGCATTGCTCTGCAGGACCACGTTGGGTTCGTGGAGCGGTTCGCCGCACAGACTCAGCCAGTGACGGGCCACCAGCTCTCTGGGAAAGAGCAGCAGGTCGTGTTCTTGCAGTGCCTGACCCGAGCGGGGCGTGCCCCGCCTGGCCAGGTAGTCGGGAGAGGCGTAGAGCCCCATCTTGATGGTGGCGAGCCGTTTGACCACGAGATCTCCCTGCTCGGGGCGCACGCTGCGAATGGCGAGATCCGCCTCCTGATTGGGGATGTCGCTCACGCTGACGGCGGTCAGCAACTTGAGGCGGATGCCGGGGTGGCGCTGGCGCAGCAGGGTGAACGCGGGCAGCACGAAGCCCTGGGCCAGGGTGTCCGTGGTGGCGATGCAAAGCTCCCCTTCCAGCTCCCCCAGGCTCGCGGTGCGCATCATGGCCAGGGCCGCCTGCGCCATGGCCTCGGCCTGGGGCAGCAGCGCTTCCCCCAGGGGGCTGGGGCGATAGTGTCTGGGGGTGCGGATAAACAGCTTGGCCCCCAGCTGCTGCTCGAGCAGGGTGATCCGCCGCCCGACGGTGGCCTGATCCACCCCGAGCTCGAGTCCGGCCTGCCGCAGGCTGCCCCGCCGTGCCAGGGCCAGGAAGAAGCGGGCATCGTCCCAATTGATCATGCTTGCTCCTCACTCAAGCAGAACGCCCGATTGGCGCCGCAATATTAGATGCCAGCGGGGATGGCAGCACAAGGGGATAGACCGGGTCCGGTGCGTGCCTGCGGCTCCCCGGCCAAGGGCCGCGCTACCCCGACGTGATGCAGGATTGAGTCGGCGTGATGCAGAACTGCCGCAGTCCGGGGTGGGCGGGATCGCTATGATGTCGCTCCCGATTGCGGTTTCATTCGTCTGCCACTGGAGTGTCCATGTCTGTCTCAAGCGTCCCGGCTTGCGAGCCAGGTCAGGTTGTCCATCCTCGTCTGCGCTGGTTTCTCTCCCTCGCCCTGATGTCGGCCCTGCTCAACAGCAGCGTGCCTACCCCGCTCTATCCCCATTACCAGGCGGCCCTGGCTCTGAGCGATCTCGGCCTCAGCCTCATCTATGGCGGCTATGCGGGGGGCGTGCTCATCGCCTTGTTCGGGGTGGGCAACCTGGCAGGACGAGTGGCGGATCTGCGCACCCTGATCCTGCCTGCCTTGGTGGCGGTCGGGGGCGGGGCACTGCTCTTCTCCCTGGCCGACAGCTTCTGGGCCCTTTTGCTGGCGCGGCTGCTGGCCGGGATTGGCACGGGCAGCCTGACCGGTGCCGCCAATGTGGCGCTGCTGCGTTTTGGCCCCAGGGATGGGGGCAAGCGGGCGGCGCTGAGCGCCACATTGTCTTTCACCGCCGGACTGGCCCTTGGCCCCGTGTTCAGCGGGCTGGCGCTGCAGCAGGATCTCTACCCGACCACGCTGCCGTTTCTGCTGATCCTGGGGATGGCGGGCTGCGCCATCGGGGGGCTGGTGTTGAGCTGGCCCAAAGGGGTGAGGGCGACGGAGGCCGCCCTGAGCGGGCAGGGTGGCGGAGCCCTGGGAGAGGGGCTCAGGGCCACGGGGGTCGGGTTCTTCCTTTGCGCCCTGGCGCTCTTCACCGCCTGGGCGGTGGCGGCCAACTTGCTGGCCATGGGTCCCAAGGTGGTGAGCGAGATACTGGGCATGACGGATCTGGGGCTGTTCGGCTATCTTGTCGCGGCCTATCTGGTCTTCTCCGGGCTTTGCCAGCTCTGGGCCCGTCGCCTGGATGCTCGCCATACCCTGCAAAGCGGCGTGCTGGCCCTGGCGCTGTGCGTGCTGCTCTTTGCCGGGGCCGTTCACGGCCTGCCCAGCTGGCTGGCGGGGCTCGGGCTGCTGGTGGCGGGCTATGCCCAGGGGGCCGTGTTCGTGGGCAGTGCGACCCTGATCAATCGCATCGCGCCCCCGGCCAGCCACGCGCGGCTGCTCTCCCTCTTCTATGTGATCGCCTATGTGGCGAACTGGGTACCCGTGTTGCTGGGCTGGGTGAGCGACGGGGCCGGTCTTGGCGTCGCGCTGGATCTGCTCTTCGTCGGCAGCACCCTGACAAGCCTGGGGCTGGCCTGGGCGGTGTCTCGGCGGCGCTTCGAACCCGCTGTGTGACAGGGCATCACCCATCGACCAGGACGACGCTCCCGGCATCCAGGTGGTGCATCCACTCCCGCAGGATCAGCAGGGCGGCGGCGACGAGCCTCTCCCTCGGCAACTGGGCGGAGGCGAGAGGATCCCCCTCCACCATGGCGGCCAGCTGGCCGAACAACCGCTCTATGTTCTCCCGGCTCTGCACCCGGTTGCCGAGCACCTCGGCCAGGGGCACCGGGCTTTGCAGGTGCAGCACGGGGTGAGGTGGGATCCGGTCCGCGAGGGGCATCAGCACATCCTCCACCACCATGATGGCCTGCTCAAGCTCGAGGGGGGTCAGCAGATCCTCCGTTACCGGGATGGCCTGCTCCAACTCCAGGGCGCTCGGCGGGTCCCGGCGAAACGGACCCGGGGTCAGGGCATCGAGCCCCAGTGTCAATGCAAATGTCTGGCTGGTGCCATCGGCCGCGGTGAGCGCGACCTGGCTTCGGGTATTGCCCAGGCTCAGCAAAATGGTGTCGTGATGCTCTCTGGTCATCTGGTGTGCTCCCGGCGTTGGATGCCCCATGGATACACCCGCACGGGGCGGATTGGCGAGTCATTTCGCCCCCCATTCGGGCATCAGGGGTTGCAAAGATCTCCTTGAATGGCAATCTGGACGTCTAAACGTCTTGAAAGGAGCCCTGACATGGATATTCGTATTGTCCCCCGCGCCCTCGTGCTCGCCCTCTCTCTGGTGGGGGCGAGTGCTCTTGCCAACGAGGCCCTGGTGTTCCAGACCGACTTCGGTCTCAAGGATGGCGCCGTCTCCGCCATGAAGGGGGTCGCCTTCGGGGTGGACCGCACCCTGCCGCTCCATGACCTGACCCACGAGATCCCGGCCTACAACATCTGGGAGGCCTCCTACCGCCTCTATCAGACCCTGCAATACTGGCCCGAGGGCACCGTCTTCGTCAGCGTGGTGGACCCCGGTGTCGGCACCGAACGCAAGTCGGTGGTGCTCAAGACCAGGAGCGGCCACTACATCGTCAGCCCGGACAACGGCACCCTGACCCTGGCGGCGGAGCACTTCGGCATCGACACCGTGCGCCAGATAGACGAGAAGACCAACCGCCTCAAGGGCTCCGAGAAGTCCTACACCTTCCATGGGCGCGACGTCTACGCCTACACTGGTGCCCGCCTCGCCTCCGGTGCCATCAGCTTCGAGCAGGTGGGGCCCAAACTGCCTGCCGAGGTGGTGACCATTCCCTATCAGCCTGCTGTGGTCGAGCAGGATGGCACCCTGAAGGGCACCATCCCGATCCTGGATGTGCAGTACGGCAACGTCTGGACCAACATCGACGAGGCCCTGCTCGGCAAGGCAGGCATCCACAAGGGGGACAACGCCTGCATCAGGATCAGCGAAGGAGATGCGCTGAAATACGAGGGCAAGGCCCCCTACGTCAGCAGCTTTGGCGATGTACCGGAAGGCCAGCCCCTGGTCTACCTCAACAGCCTGTTGCAGGTGTCGGTGGCCCTGAACATGGACAGCTTCGCCGCCAAGCACCAGGTGCAATCCGGCGCCAACTGGCAGATCAGCCTGAAGAAGTGCGGCTAGAGCTAGAAGGAGGCTGCCAGCGGGTGCAATCCGGTACAAACGGCATACCAGCCTGAAGAAGTGCGGCTTGAGGGAGGCTGCCAGCGGGTGTTATCCGGTACAAACGGGCAGATCAGTCTGAAGAAGTGCGGCTAGGGTTCAACCCTTCTGTCGGCGATACGTCTTTCTGGGCGGTGGCGCCTTGTCGGGCCAGGCGGTTATCTCATCGCTTGTCATCCTTGTTTAATAAAGTGCCCCCATGCTGTGGCCGGACGCAGTGATTACGCAATGACGCCAGCACAGAGAACAAGGAAAAGCCGATGAGCCGTTTTGACGAGAGAGACAGCGCCAACCACCCCCGGGAGCAGGAGCCGGAATTCAACCGCCTCATCGAGGCCGGCCTGAGCCGCCGTGGTTTCCTGAAGGGGATGGGCGCCGCCAGCATGGTGGCCTTCTTCGCCGCGAGCCCCGTGGCCCGCGCCGTGGCCGCCGCGACCCAGCCGCTGCTCGGCTTCCAGGCCGTGCCCGCCTCGGTGGCCGACACCATAGTGGTGCCGCCCGGCTACCGGGCCGAGGTGCTGATCGCCTGGGGGGATGCCCTGTTCCCCGATGCCCCCGCCTTTGCCCAGCGCAATGATGCCAAGGCCCAGGCCCGCCAGTTTGGCGACAACAACGACGGCATGAGCTTCTTCCCCCTGGGCCCGGATCGCGCCCTGCTCGCCGTCAACAACGAATACACCAACTACGAATATCTGTTCGCGGATGGCGGCAAGACCCTCAGTGCAGAGGCGGTCGCCAAGGCCCAGGCGGCCCACGGGGTCTCCCTGGTGGAGCTGGCGCGCATCGATGGCAAGTGGCAGGCCAACCCCAAGGGGGCCCTCAACCGCCGCATCACCGCCACGACCCCCATGACATTGAGCGGCCCGGCGGCGGGCCATGCCCTGCTCAAGACCCAGGCCGATCCCGAGGGGCGCACCGCCCTCGGCACCTTCAACAACTGCGCCAATGGCCAGACCCCCTGGGGCACCTACCTCACCTGCGAGGAGAACTTCAACGGCTACTTCGGCAGTGCGGGCAAGCCGGTGCTGGACCAGCGCACCGCCCGCTACGGCCTGGCCGCCGAGGATGCAGGCTTTGGCTGGCACAAATTTGACGAGCGATTCGATCTCGCTAAGCATCCCCAGGAGCCGCACCGCTTCGGCTGGGTGGTGGAAATCGATCCGCAGGATCCCGCCTCCACCCCGAAGAAGCGCACCGCCCTTGGCCGCTTCAAGCATGAGAATGCCGCCTTCACCGTCAACAAGGATGGCCGCGCCGTGGTCTACCTGGGCGACGACGAGCGGGGGGAGCACATCTATCGCTTCGTCTCCAAGAACCAGGTGGCGCCGGGCGATGACCCCGCCAACCGGGATCTGCTGGACGAGGGCACCCTCTATGTGGCCCGCTTCGAGGCCAGGGAGGGGGAGCTCAAAGGTACCGGCCAGTGGCTGCCCCTGGTACACGGCCAGCATGGCCTGACCCGGGAGAACGGCTTCGCCGATCAGGGGAGGTGCTCATCTTCGCCCGGGAGGCGGCGACCCGGCTCGGCGCCACCACCATGGACAGGCCCGAGTGGGTGGCCGTGCATCCCCACAGGGCAGAGGTCTACTGCACCCTGACCAACAACAAGAACCGCGGCCTCAAGGAGAACCAGCCCCTGGACGGCGCCAACCCCAGGGCCGAGAACCCCTATGGCCAGATCATCCGCTGGCGCCCGATGGGGGACGATCACGGGAGCGACCGCTTCGAGTGGGATCTCTTCCTGCTGGCGGGCAACCCAGGTGTGCACAAGGAGGGGCTGATGGCGGGCAGTGCCAGCATCCACCCGGACAACATGTTCAACAGCCCGGACGGCATCGGCTTCGACGAAGCGGGACGGCTCTGGATCCAGACCGACGGCGACTACTCCAACGAGAAGCAGTTTGCCGGCATGGGCAACAACCAGATGCTGTGCGCCGATCCCGCGAGCGGCGAGGTGCGCCGCTTCCTGACCGGCCCCGTGGCTTGCGAGATCACGGGCCTCACCTTCACGCCTGACTGGCGCACCCTGTTCGTCGGGGTGCAGCACCCGGGGGAGGAGGGGGCTCCCTCTCACTTCCCGGACGGCGGCACCGCCATCCCCCGCTCCGCTGTGTTGCGGATCACCCGGGACGATGGCGGCATCATCGGCGCCTGATGGCCCGGGATCACCGCCTGGCCCGTGATGACAAGAGCCGCCTTCGGGCTAATGCCGATCAGTTAAGGATCCATTGACCGATCCTCAGGCTGTGTAAGAATCCGAAACTCCTTGTTGGGTTTCGGATTTTTTTATGCGTATCGACCAAGCTCTCGACTTCATTCACGCCTGTCCTCCCGGAAAGTTTGAGTCCC
>NZ_JAGKRI010000007.1:0-21221 GCF_017939255.1 Aeromonas sp. Prich7-2 | reverse complement strand
TTGGACAAACAGGCAGAGCAGTTCAAGTTACCCGCCCGCCGAGAACGAAGTTACCCAAGGTGCATCAAAGCCAAACCACAGAAGTATGCGACGAGAAAACCTAGTAAAAACAATGCCAGTCAGGCTTAACTGACTGGCATTAGCGCCTGGGCGCCGGTTTTTGTTGTTTCCAGGGGGACCTAGAAGATGTCGTCGGTGGAGACGGGACCGTCTGTGGTCGCATCGTCACCGCCATACACCTGGTTGCCATCGGAGATCTGGCTCGCGTAGCGGGTGGGCTCTGTGCCCTCCTTGAAGAACTCCTCCGTAGTACTGCCATCGGCGCGATTGGTCAGCAGACCGGTTTCACGATCGATGCGGACCTGCATGATCCCTTCGGGGACCGGCATCTTGCGCTCGGGCACCTGTTGCAGAGCCGTCTTCATGAAGTCAATCCAGATGGGCTGGGCGGCACCACCGCCAAACTCGGCCCGGCCCAGACCGCGCTGGTGGTTGTCAAAACCGATCCAGGAGGTGGCCACCAGATTCGGGGTATAGCCGGAGAACCAGGCATCCCGGGATTCGTTGGTGGTCCCCGTCTTGCCCGAGATGTCGTGACGCTTGAGGTCACGGGCTGCCCGCCAGCCGGTACCACGCCAGCCATTGCCACCCCAGATGGCGGTGGTCAGGGTGTCGGTGATGAGGAAGGCGCTCTGGGCGCTGATGGTCTGCGGTGCCATGTTGTTGGGCACGACAGGATCGATGGGGCACTGGGCCTTCCAGTCTGCCGTGGTATTGGCATAGGCATCCGCGCTGTCGAGACCGGCGGCGGCCAGCACGCCGCAGTCGCGGCAGGCGGCGGCCGGGTTGGCCTCGAACAGGGGGGTGCCGAAGCTGTCAGTCACTTCGGTAATGAAGTAGGGGGTGACCTGGAAGCCGCCATTGGCCAGCACCGAGTAGCCGCGCACCACTTCCAGCGGGGTGAACTCCGCCGCACCCAGCGCCAGGGATTCGTTGGCGGAAATGTGATCACGGGCGAAGCCGAAGCGGGTCAGGCCGTCGATATAGGTATCCAGCCCGATGGCGCGCATCAGGCGGACCGACATCACGTTCTTGGACTTGGCAAGGCCGAGGCGCAATGTGGTCGGCCCTTCATAGATGGCGGGCGAGTTCTTGGGCTGCCACATGGGGCCCTTGGCAGGATCCCACTGGTTGATCGGTGCATCGTTGATGAGGGACGCCAGGGTATAGCCCTGCTCCAGCGCGGTGGCATAGAGGAAAGGCTTGATGTTGGAGCCGACCTGACGACGGGCCTGATCGACCCGGTTGAACTTGGAGAGCTCGAAGCTGAAGCCGCCGACCAGGGCCTCGATGGCGCCGTCTTGCGGGTTCATGGCCACCAGGGCGGCGTTGACGTCGGGGATCTGGGAGAGCAGCAACTCTTCCCCCTTCTCCCTGACCCAGATCTGGGCGCCGACTTTCAGTACATCCCGCGCCGATTTCGGGGCAAAGCCCTGGCGATCGTCGGTGATGAAGGCACGCGCCCACTTGATGCCATTCCAGCCCAGTTCGGCCTGTTTGCCATTCTTGAGCACCAGGGTGGCGCTCTTGTCGCCGAGCTGGGTGACCACGGCGGCCATCAGGGGCTGATAGGTCGGCTGCTTGGCCAGATGGGCCATGATCTGCTCGTAGTCCCAGGCCGTTTCACCGGCTTTCCACAGCAAGGCGGTCGGGCCACGGTAGCCGTGGCGGGTGTCGTAGTCGAAGACACCGTCCAGCAGCGCCTGATGGGCGGCGCGCTGACGCTTGGCGGTGACGGTGGTGTAGACGTGCAGCCCCATGGTGTAGGCATCTTCACCAAACTGCTCCACCATCTTCTGGCGTACCATCTCGCTCAGATAGGGGGCGTTCAGCGTAGTTTCGGCACCGTGAAAACGGGCCTTGACCGGCATCTTGGAGGCTTCGTCATACTGGGCCTGGGTGATCTTGCCGGTTTCCAGCATGCGACCCAGTACCACGTTGCGGCGGGCGAAGGCGCGCTCCGGGGAACGGATCGGGTTCAGCATGGAGGGGGCCTTGGGGAGACCCGCGATGATGGCGATCTCGTCCAGGGTCAGATCTTTGACCTCCTTGCCGAAGTAGACCTGGGCGGCCGCGCCGACCCCGAATGCCCGGTAGCCGAGGGGGATCTTGTTGAGATAGAGGGTGAGGATCTCGTCCTTGGAGAGGTTCTGCTCGATGCGCCAGGCGAGGAACACTTCCTTGATCTTGCGTACAAGAGTCTTCTCGTTGCTCAGGAAGAAGTTGCGAGCCACCTGCTGGGTAATGGTACTGGCGCCCTGGCGCGCCTGGCCGGAGACGGCCCAGACGGTGGCGGCACGGATGATGCCGATGGGATCTATGCCCGGGTGCTCATAGAAGCGGGCATCTTCGGTGGCGAGTACGGCATCGATCATGGACTGGGGAATTTCGTCCAGCCGCAGAGGGATGCGACGAATTTCGCCAAACTGGGAGATCAATTCCCCGTCCCGGCTGTAGACCTTCATGGGGGTAGCCAGTTTGACATCGCGCAGAGCGCTGACGTCCGGCAACTGGGGCTTGATGTAGAAGTAGATGCCGATGAGGCTGGCAACGCCCAGCACAGCACCCAGCATCATGACAATAAACAGGCGAACGAGCCATTTCAGCATGGAAGAACTACCAATCGTCTTAAAATTAGCCAACGGGCGCAGAGTATAGCCTTTTTACCCTCGCGGATTCGAGGTTTTCCTCTCCGCAAACAGGCGACCCCGAGAAGAGGCGGGAGGGTAGCACTCCAGGGCACAATTACCAAGGGGGCCGCAATCAAGGCCGAAAGGAGAGGGGCGTCAACTTTTGACACAAACTTTATGACATTGATAGATAGAGCATTATATTGAGTTAAGCCGTCACATCATGACGCGCTGTCCTACAATAAGTCCGAAAACCCAATAACGCATGGATGTGTATATGTTTGGGCTATTAAGTAAGGGATCCCTCGTCTCCTTGGCGGGCATTGATTTTGGCAGTCAAACCATCAAGGCCGTCACCATCAGCGGACGTCCCGGCAAGGTGCACCTCGGTTCGGTTGCCGAGATCCCCATGCCAAGGGGGACGCTGGTCGACTATCAACTTCAGGACATTGAACGGGTCAGTCAGTCCCTCAAGTCGCTCAAGCGGCTCGTGCAAGGGGATTGCCAGAACGTGGCCACGGCCGTGACCGGTTCCAACGTCATCACCAAGATCATTCAGGTCGATACCAACATCAACGAGAGCGAGCTGGAGAACCAGGTTCACCTGGAGGCTGAGCAGCTCATCCCCTTTCCCCTTGATGAAGTGAGCCTGGATTTTGAAATCCTCGGCATGGCGGGCGACAACGGGCGTCAGGAGGTCCTGCTCAGTGCCGCGCGGACCGAAAGCGTCAGTGGCCGGGTCAGTGCCCTGACGGAGGCAGGCATGACGACCATGGTGGTGGATGTGGGGGCCCATGCGCTCGGACGCGCCGTGCTGGCCTGCCTGCCCGACCTGCAAACCTCGGAGAAACCGGTTGGCATCGTCGACATCGGTGCCAGCGCCCTGACTTTCGCCGCCCTGCTACGGGGCCAGATCATCTATTCCCGGTTGCAGAATTTTGGTGGTGATCAATACAGCCAGGCATTGGCCTCTTTTTACAGCATGAGTATGGAAGAAGCGGAACTGGCCAAGCTCCAGGGCTCCTTGCCTGCGGATCATGAGGTGGATGTCCTGTTGCCTCACCTCAGCACTCTGGTGTTGCAGATACGGCGCAACGTGCAGCTGTTTTGCAGCTCCTCGGGGAACAAGGAGCTCTCCAGGCTGGTGCTGACCGGAGGGGGGAGCCTGCTGCCGGGGCTGGCCGGACAAATCGGCAGCGAGCTCAACTGCGAGGTGCTGCATCCCGATCCCTTTGCACTCTTTGGCAAGCCGCAGGGAGAGGGGGGGCTGACTCATGGAGCCAAGTACATGACGGCGCTCGGGCTGGCACTGAGGAGCTTCACACCATGTCAAATATAAACCTTCTGCCTTGGCGGCAGGCTCGGGCGCAGCGTCAGAAGAAACAATTCGGTATCCTGTTCGGTCTGTTCCTGGCGGGGACGGCAGCCATCGCCTTTGCTGCAGACTGGCTGGTGCAGCAGCAGATCGGTTACCAGCAGCAGCGCAATCAGCGGTTGCAGCAGGAGATGGCAACCCTGGACACCCAGCTTGGGGAGATCAGGCTTCTCAAGGAACGGCGTAAGGAGTTGATTGACCGCATGCAACTCATCGAGCAGTTGCAGATGCGCCGCAACATCCCTGTGCGTCTGTTCAATCAGCTGCCGGTGCTGGTCCCCAATGGGGTGTATCTTGATAGCCTTGCTCTGCAAAACAACAAGATAGATGTGAAGGGAAAGACCGAAGCCTATGGCAGGGTTGCCAGCATGATGCGCCGAATCGACGGTTCCGGCTGGCTGACACAATCGCAGCTCAGCACCATTTTCACGGCCGAGGTGGCTCCCATCGCCCTGAGCCAGTTCTCCATGATGTTCCAGATTGCCACGGCGCTACCCAACGCGGCTAAGGGGCAAAAATGAACCTGCAACAACTCAACGACCTGGATCTCAATGACATTGCCCGCTGGCCGCCGATCGCCAAGGGCATCTTTGTCTTCTTCTGCTGTGCTCTGCTTGGTGGGGCACTCTATTACTACGTGATTGCCAATTCCCTGGCGGCCCTGGGTCGTGAAGCCGCAAAAGAGACTGAGCTCAAGGGACAATTCGAGAGCAAGGCCATGCTGGCCGCGAACCTGGAAGCATACAGAAAGCAGATGGTCCAGCTGGAACATCTGGTCGACACCCAGCTCAAGCAGCTGCCCAACACCCACGAAGTCGCCGGTTTGCTGGATGACATCAGCTTCATTGCCACCGACAACGGTTTGACATTGAACAGGATCAACTGGGAGCCAGAGGTGAAACACGAGTTCTCCACCGAGCTGCCCATGCGCATCGAGGTCGTGGGCACCTATCACGAACTTGGCAAGTTCACGGCGGACATGGCTGCCCTGCCCCGCATCGTGATCCTGGATTCTTTCCAGCTCAGCCAGGGGAAGGGGGGTGAGCTGATGGGTATGTCCATGCAGGCCAAGACCTACAAGTACAACGGCAAAACCGTGGAGAAAAAGCCATGAGCATGAGAGCGGGCGTACTTCTCTTGTCGGCGCTGCTGTTGACGGCCTGTGGGGGACAGGAGGACATGGATGAGTATGTCAAACAGACCAAGGCCAGAAAGCCGGTACCGATCGAACCTTTGCCGGAGATAAAGCCCTTCTCGCCCATGGTCTATCAACGCAGCGATCAGCGCAGTCCGTTCATTGCACCCCAGCCGGAAACCAGTTCCAGGCTGGACGCCAAGGCCAAGCCGGACTGTGCCCAGATAGTGGCCAATCGGGAAAAGGAGGTGCTGGAACGCTACTCGCTTGCCAGCCTGAGCATGAAAGGCTCCATCGGCAAGCAGGGGCAGTTGTGGGCATTGATCAAAACCCCGGACGGGCAAGCCGTGCGCGTCGGGCTCAATCAGCACATGGGGCTGGATCAGGGCAGGGTCATCAAGATAACGAACACGCATGTTGACTTGATGGAGACGGTACCGGATGGCAAAGGATGCTGGGTCACCCGAGAAACCCAGCTGGCCATGGCCAATCTCGACGCAAAACTATGATCAGGGATGAGCAGAGATGAGAACAACAATAAGAAGGATGACCGGTGTGGCGCTGCTGTGGCTGGGCGGATGCACTCAGGTGTGGGCAGTACCCGCGTTGCAGGAGGTCAAGGTGAATCCCCTGCTGGCCGATCAACTCCTGCTGGAGCTCAGCTTCAGCGAACCGGTCAGCGGTTTTACGGACAGGTTGACCTATGAACCCAATCAGCTTCTGCTGCACGTACCCGGGGCCATCGGTGCCCTGACGGTCAATCCCCTGCCCATCAAGCAGCAAGGGGTGAACAACCTCCTGGTGGAGGGGAAGGGGCAGGGGCTCGACATCAAGATCGCCCTCGATCAGCTCACCCCCTATCAGGTCCATCAGCAGGGCAATAAATTGCTGGTGGCGCTGGGAGACAAGGCAGGGCAGCCGGTCGCTTCCTCGGCGGCGCCTGTTGCAGCCAGCCAGTCTGCGCTCGTCAGAAGCCAGCCGGTGACTCAGTCTGCATTGATTGACACCCAGCGAGTTGCCCAGAACCAGTCCCAGTATCAGGCTCAGCCGGCTATGGCTTCTACGCCTACTGTGGCTCCTTCGCCCGTTGCCCCCGGCAAGCCGGTGTTGTCCGTGTCTCAGGCAAACATGGGGGGCGCCTACTTCAACTCGGTCAAGGGCGTGGATTTTCGCCGTGGCAAGGAGGGGCATGGGGAGTTCCTCGTGACGCTGGACAACAGTTCGGCGGCGGTGGATGTCAGCAGCCGTGGTCAGAAAGTGCTGGCCAAGTTCCACGGTACCCGGGTACCTGATGATCAGCTCAACCTCATCAATGTGCAGGACTTTGCTACCCCGGTCTCCCAGGTGGAGGTGTTCCGTCAGGGCAATGACACCCTGTTCGAGCTCTCGGTGAACGGCCAGTTTGACTACCGTTACGATCAGGCCGACAAGATGTTCATCATCGAGGTGAAAAAACGGGTGGCCACCACGGCGGCGAAGCAGTATCAAGGCAAACCCATCTCATTGAACTTCCAGGACATTCCTGTTCGTACCGTGTTGCAGATCATCGCCGATTTCAACAATCTGAACCTGGTGACCACGGACTCGGTTTCCGGCAACATCACGCTGCGTCTCGATGGCGTGCCCTGGGAGCAGGCGCTGGACATCATCCTCAAGGTCAGAGGGTTGGACAAACGGCTGGACAACAACATCCTGCTGGTGGCACCGGCGGACGAGATTGCCGCTCGCGAGAAACAGCAGATGGAGAGCCGCAACCAGGTAGCGGATCTCGCTCCCCTCTACACCGAGTATCTGCAGATCAACTATGCCAAGGCATCGGAAGTGGCGGCCCTGCTCTCCTCCGAGAGCACCAAGCTGCTCTCCCCCAGAGGGGCGGTCAGCGTGGATGAACGTACCAACGTGCTGGTGGTCAAGGACACGGCGGATGTCATCAGCAACGTCAAGCGGATGCTGGATATCCTCGATATCCCGGTGAAGCAGGTGGTGATCGAGGCGCGCATGGTGACCATTGATGATGGTTTCGATGAGGCACTGGGGGTGCGCTGGGGTGTGACCAAGACAGACGGTCATGGCAACGGCACCTCGGGCACCATAGAGGGTAATGATGGCGCCGGAAACAATGATGGCAGTTCCACCATCACTCGCCCCAACGTAGAAGACAGACTCAACGTCAACCTGCCGGTGACCAACGCGGCCGGCACCCTGGCATTCCAGGTTGCCCGTCTTGCCAATGGCACCCTGCTGGATCTTGAGCTCTCGGCTCTGGAAAAGGAGAGCAAGGCTTGATCATCGCCAGTCCGCGTGTCACCACGGCCAACCAGAAGCCGGCCCTGATCGAGCAGGGGACCGAGATCCCCTATGTGGAGTCCTCTTCGAGCGGGGCGACCTCGGTCACCTTCAAGAAGGCGGTGCTGAGCCTCAAGGTCACACCGCAGATCACCCCGGACAACAGGGTGATCCTGGACTTGACCGTGACTCAGGATACCAAGGGTGAAACCGTGCCGACCGGGACCGGGGATGCGGTGTCCATCAACGCCCAGTCCATCACCACCCAGGTGTTGGTCAACAACGGTGAAACTCTGGTGCTTGGCGGCATCTATCAACAGACCATCAAGAGCGATGTCAGCAAGGTGCCGCTGCTGGGGGATATCCCCGGGTTGGGCTATCTGTTCAAGAAAACCACCAGTGAAAACAAGAAGCGTGAACTGCTGATCTTCGTGACCCCGAGGATAGTGACCGACGCCCTCTGAAAACTTTACTTGTGAGAGTAAAACACATATAACCTTACGCCCCGATGAGGCTGGGGCGTAAGGGCTGCGGTTGCCAGTCCTGGTTTCTACTGAGATAATCCCCCTCCTGATCCAACGCAAGATAAGGTTCATAGGTACCCCGGTCGAGTGTTTACCGGGGCCATACAGTTTGTAATTACTAACGAAAAGACATGGCTGAGAAACGCAATATTTTCCTGATAGGTCCCATGGGTGCGGGCAAGAGCACCATAGGTAGACATCTGGCAGAACAACTGCACATGGAGTTTTTCGACTCAGATCATGAGATTGAGCGCCGCAGTGGTGCCGATATCGGTTGGGTGTTCGATGTTGAAGGCGAAGAAGGCTTCCGGATCCGCGAAGAGAAGGTGATCGGTGAGCTCGCCGAACAGCAGGGTATCGTGCTGGCAACGGGTGGCGGTGCCATCAAGAGCCGTGAAACCCGCAACAAACTCTCCGCACGCGGCATCGTGGTCTACCTCGAAACCACCATTGAAAAGCAATTGGCGCGAACCCAGAGAGACAAGCGTCGTCCCTTGCTGCAAACCGAAGAGCCGCCCCGTGAAGTGCTTGAGCGTCTTGCGCAAGAGCGCAACGCCCTGTACGAAGAGGTTGCCGATTTTGTCATCCAGACGGATGACCAGAGTGCCAAAGTTGTCGCTAATCAAATCGTCAAGTTGATTGGTATGTAATTCATTAGAGGACGTCCATGGAAAGGTTGAAGGTCGAACTGGGTGAACGCAGCTACCCGATAGAGATAGCTGCCGGTCTGCTGCAACGCCCCGAGGTACTGGCGCAGACGATCAAGGGCAAGCGGGTCATGATAGTGACCAATACCGTGGTCGCGCCCCTGTATCTTGAACAGATCATTCAGTTGCTGTCCGGTTTTCAGGTGGAACACCTGATCCTGCCCGATGGCGAGGCCTACAAAACCCTGGCGACCTTCGAGCGGATCATGTCTGCTCTGCTGGAAACCAGCCATGGTCGTGATACCACTCTGATCGCTCTGGGGGGCGGTGTGATAGGTGATGTTGTCGGCTTTGCTGCGGCAAGCTACCAACGAGGCATTCCGTTTATTCAGGTGCCTACCACGCTGCTCTCCCAGGTTGACTCTTCCGTCGGCGGCAAGACCGCCGTCAACCATCCTCTCGGCAAGAACATGGTGGGTGCCTTCTATCAGCCCAAGCATGTGATCATCGATACCGACTGCCTCAAGACCCTGCCTGCCCGGGAATTTGCCGCCGGCATGGCCGAGGTGATCAAATACGGCATCATCTGGGATGCCGCCTTCTTCTCCTGGCTTGAAACCAACATGACTCGCCTGCAGCGCCTCGACGGTGATGCACTCTCCTATGCCATTCGCCGCTGCTGCGAGATCAAGGCCGATGTGGTCGGTCAGGACGAGACCGAGCACGGCGTGCGCGCCTTGCTGAACCTGGGACATACCTTCGGCCATGCCATCGAGGCGGAGAAGGGTTATGGCAACTGGCTGCACGGTGAAGCCGTGGCGGCGGGAACCATGCTGGCGGCCGAGACGGCCCTGGCCCGTGGCGACATGACGGTGCAAGAGGTGGCACGAGTCCGCGATCTGCTGTTGGCCGCCGATTTGCCGGTCAAGGCACCGTCCGATATGGATTTTGCCGCCTTCATTCGCCATATGCGCCGTGACAAGAAGGTGCTGGAAGGCAAGCTGAGGCTGGTGCTGCCGATCGGGATCGGACAGGCCCAGGTCGTGGCCGATGTGACAGACGAGCAATTGATGGCGGTGATCGAGTCTGGTCGTGACCACTAATAAATTGCTCAAGCTGCCTTCTCAGCGGCAGTTGGTTGACCGGCTGCTGCACCTGATCGAGTTCAACCACCCTTTTGTTTTTCTCTCCGGCAAGCCAGGCAGTGGCCGTGGCACACTGTGCGAGTCGCTGCTTGCCCAACTGCCCGATGCGGTGCGGGTGGCCAGCCTCATCGGCAGCCCGTCCATGAAGATGGCGGATGTGCGCCAGTTGCTGTTGCAGCAGGTGGTGGCACGTCCCCTGTTCAACGCGCAGGATGCCCTGGCGGACAGCTTCTTTCGCATGGTGGGTGACAAGCCTGCCAGACTGCTGCTCATCATCGAACGTGCCGATACCTTGCCTGCCGAGCTGGTGGGGGAGTTGTGGGCGCTCTGTCGTCACAACGATACCCTGGCATCTCCTCATAAACTGGCCATCCTGCTCTCGGGTGATGACGCCTGGTGTCGCAACCAGAAGGCGCTCCTCAAGGGACGAGCCATGCCAGCCCTCGAGCTGGAAGTCGCGCCACTGAGCGCTCCTGAGCAACGTATCTTCTTGTATGAGAAGGCCAAAGAGCTCAAGATCCCGACAGCCCTCTTGCCCAAGCCGAAAGTGGAAGAGATCCTGAATGGGGCGGGCGGACATCCGTCAGCCATCATGCAGTTACTGGAGGATACCATGACCGACAGAAGGCCCAAGAAACGTCAGGCCGAGTTGCCCGTCAAGAAGATAGCGATCGTGCTTGCCCTGTTGGCGGGCGGGTTGCTGGCCCTGAGCTATCTGCCCCTGTTCGACAGTGCAGGCCAGGACCCCGCCCAGGCACCGTCCCAGGGGACGGCGTTGCCCGATCCCGTCTCAAGCGATCCTGTGAACGTCGGTGCGGCGAGCGGGGCTTTGGGTACTCAGGCGAACAGTGGCGCCGCTGCCATCCCGTCAGGGAATCAGGTTGCCCGCGATTGGCAGTCCGATGCCAAGCCCTTGCCCAAGAAGGTCGAAAGCGAGACGGTCACCACGGAGTCAACCAACTATGAGGGGCGCCGGGTCGTCATCTCCGACGAAGTGGTCGAGAAATTGATGAACCAGCCGAACGTCAGCGGCGCCTTGCCCACGGCCGTGGTGGATGAGCTGGTGGGGAGCGGTTCCCGTGCGGTCCCGACCGGAACGACGGCCCAGGTCAAGAATCCGGCCCCGAGCAGTGTCCCGGCCCGGACAGAGGCTCAACCGGCCAGTGGCGCGCAGACAGCGCCGGTCGCGGCCCCAGCGGCCAAGGTGGCGTTGACGCCGGTGGCGACTCTCAACAAGAAGCCGAAGAATCACTACAGCATCCAGTTGATGGGGGCGAGCAACACCAAGGCGGTAGACAGCTTTGTGGCCGAGCATGGCTTGGCGGGCAAGGTGTGGGTCTACAAGACCCGTTTCCGTGGCAGTCCCTGGTATGTAGTGGTGCAGGGAGACTACGCCAGCAGTGCCCAGGCCAAGGCGGCCATTCGCAAGCTGTCACCTGCCTTGCTCAAGGGACAACCCTGGCCCAAGTCATTCGCCCAGATACAAAAAGAATTGAAGCAATAGCCAGCCACCCGAAGAAGGGGGTAGAATCACCCCCCTTTTTTGGGCATAGCCTTGTCAACACCGGACTTCCATGAAAAAAACACGCGCGTTTTTAAAATGGGCCGGGGGAAAATACTCCCTGGTCGAAGAGATCGCCGAGCGTTTGCCGGCCGGGCGTGTGTTGCTGGAGCCCTTCGTCGGGGCGGGATCCGTGTTTCTCAACACGGATTACGACGCCTATGTGCTCAACGACATCAATCCGGATCTCATTGGCCTCTACAACCACCTCAAGCAGCAGCCGGACAGCTTCATCAGCGAGGCCCGCAAGCTGTTCGTGGCCGAGCACAACCACAAGACCGCCTATTATCGGCTCCGTACCCAGTTCAACCAGACCGCGGCCGGTTTTGAACGGGCTCAGTTGTTCCTGTTTTTGAATCGCCATGGTTTCAACGGCTTGTGCCGTTACAACAAGAAGGGGGGGTTCAACGTTCCCTTCGGTTCCTACAAGAAACCCTACTTCCCGGAGAAAGAGCTGTGGGCCTTTGCCGAGAAGGCGCAGAAGGCGACGTTCATCTGCGAAAGCTATGCCGACGCCATGGCCCGTGCAGAGGAAGACTGGGTGATCTACTGCGATCCGCCCTATGCCCCCCTCTCCACCACGGCGAGTTTCACCACCTATTCGGCGGGCGGTTTCACCCTGGACGATCAGGCGCTGCTGGCCAGGCTGGCTCGCCACACCGCCGCCCATAAAGGGGTGCCCGTGCTCATCAGCAACCATGACATCGAGTTGACCCGCGAGCTCTATCGTGGCGCCCGGCTCGACGAAATCCTGGTCAAGCGTACCATCAGCCGCAACGGCGGTAGTCGCAACAAGGTGGCTGAGCTGCTGGCGCTCTATCCGCCCGGCATCGAGCCCGAACAGGGCTATTATCCCGGTGAGGCGGAGCTGGTTGCCGTCGGCTGAGTGAACAACGGTCCCTGAGGGGGCCGTTGTCATTTCTGATGCTGCCTCTGGCATTCCGTGAGCCGCGCCTGGCATCGTTTGCCGGCGATGGTGCTGGAGCGGCGTGTTCTGTAGATGCGGGTCGTTTTCATCGCCCTTTTGCGATAAAATTGCGCCGTTTTTTCTGCCACGCTGCCAATGGATGACGCTGATGAAAGACTTTCTGATTGCCCCCTCTATCCTCTCCGCCGACTTTGCCCGTCTGGGTGAGGATGTGGCCAAGGTGCTGGCCGCCGGGGCCGACGTGGTCCATTTCGATGTGATGGACAACCATTATGTCCCCAACCTGACCATCGGCCCCATGGTCTGTCAGGCGCTGCGCGATTACGGCATCGAAGCGCTCATCGACGTGCACCTGATGGTCAAGCCGGTGGATCGCATCGTGCCTGATTTTGCCAAGGCCGGTGCCAGCCTGATCACCTTCCACCCGGAAGCCTCCGATCACGTGGATCGCACCCTGGGCCTCATCAAGGAGCAGGGTTGCCAGGCCGGTCTGGTGCTGAACCCCGCGACCCCGCTCAGCTGCCTGGAGTACGTGATGGACAAGCTGGACGTGATCCTGCTGATGTCGGTCAACCCGGGCTTTGGCGGTCAGAGCTTCATCCCCGGCACCCTCGACAAGCTGCGCCAGGTGCGCCGCCTGATCGACGAGAGCGGCCGCGACATTCGCCTGGAAATCGATGGCGGCGTCAAGGTCGACAACATTCGCGAGATTGCCGAGGCGGGTGCCGACATGTTCGTGGCGGGCTCTGCCATCTTCGGCAAGCCGGATTACAAGGCGGTGATCGACCAGATGCGCGCGGAGCTTGCCCATGTCCGTCGCTGATCGCCCCTTTGACCTGGTGCTGTTCGATCTGGATGGCACCCTGATTGACAGCGCCCCGCAACTGGCGCTGGCGGTCAACCGTACCCTGGCGGAGCTGGGGTTGGCCGAGGCCGACGAGTCCGTGGTGCGTACCTGGGTCGGCAACGGCGCCGACAAGCTGATCCAGCGGGCTCTCGATTACCGCGACGCCCCGGAGCAGTTTGCCAAGGCCCGCCCCCTGTTCGACCGTCACTATCAGGCCTGTCTGCTGGAAGGCCTGGCCATGTATGACGGAGTGGCCCGGAGCCTGCGCCGTCTGCAGGGGCTGGGTTACCAGCAGGCCGTGGTGACCAACAAACCGAGTCACTTCGTGCAGCCCATTCTGGAGGCCCTCGGCATCAGCGACTGTTTCGCACTCTGGCTCGGGGGCAACTGCGTACCCGTCAAGAAGCCAAGCCCGGAGCCGCTGTTGCACGCCTGCCACGAGCTGGGTGTCAGCCCGTCCCGCACCCTGATGGTGGGGGATTCCGAAAATGACGTACTGGCCGCCCAGGCCGCCGGCATGAAGGTGGTGGGGCTCACCTATGGCTACAACTATGGCCGCCCTATCGCAGACTCGCGCCCCGACTGGGTTTGCGAGCAGTTTGCCGAACTCGACGCCCTGCTGGTCTGATCCAGACCGGGCTGGCGGATAACAAGGATTACTACTCTGATGACTAAACCAATCGTATTGAGCGGTGCCCAACCCTCGGGCCAGCTGACCATCGGCAACTACATGGGGGCCCTGCGTCAGTGGGTCAGCATGCAGGATGATTTCGACTGCCTCTATTGCATCGTCGATCTGCACGCCATCACCACTCGCCAGGATCCGGCCGCCTTGCGCAAGGCGTGCCTCGACGCAGCCGCCCTCTATCTGGCGGTGGGCATCGACCCGGCCAAGAGCACCGTCTTTATCCAGTCCCACGTGCCCCAGCACGCCGAGCTCGGCTGGATCCTGAACTGCTACACCCAGATGGGCGAGCTGTCGCGCATGACCCAGTTCAAGGACAAGTCCGCTCGTTTCGAGAACAACGTCAACGTCGGCCTGTTCGGTTATCCGGTGCTGATGGCGGCCGACATTCTGCTTTATCAGGCCAATCAGGTGCCGGTTGGCAATGACCAGAAGCAGCATCTGGAGCTGACCCGCGACATCTGCACCCGCTTCAACAACCTCTATGGCGAAGTCTTCACCCTGCCGGAACCCTTCATTCCGACCGAAGGGGCCCGGGTGATGAGCCTGCAGGACCCGACCAAGAAGATGTCCAAGTCCGACGACAACGAGGCCAACTTCATCGGCTTGCTGGAAGATCCCAAGCAGATCGTCAAGAAGATCAAGCGGGCGATGACCGACTCCGACGAGCCGGCCGTGGTGCGTTTCGATCCCGAAAACAAGCCGGGGGTCTCCAATCTGCTGACCCTGATGTCCGGTGTGACCGGCCGCTCCATCCCGGAGCTGGAGCAACACTTCGAAGGCAAGATGTACGGCCACCTCAAGAGTGAAACGGCCGATGCCGTGGTCGCCTTGCTGGAACCCATCCAGGCGCGCTTCCGCGAGCTGCGTCAGGATGAGGCCCATCTGCAGGCCATTTTGGCGGCTGGCGCACAAAAGGCGCGTGAAAGGGCTGAAAAAACCCTGATCAGCGTATATGATGTCGTCGGCTTCGTTCCTCGAGCCTGACATACTGGGAAGGTGTAGTAGAAGAGAGCTGGGTGGATGCCTGGCTTTCTTTGTTTTACACCTTCCGGTTTGTCGCAACCTCCCCCAATGTCAAACACGGGCTTTGCCCCAAGAGAAAGCATGTCTGTCGAATCACAAACCCTGAGTGAAGAGTTGGGTGACAAGGGTCACTGGCTGCGCAAGTTTCGCAAGGCCAAGAGCCTCAATACCTTGCAGTTGATGGTCTCCAACGCCATCGACAAGCACCACAAGACCCCGGCCATCGCGGCTGCCATCTATCTGGCCGAGTGCCAGCGGGAACGGGAACTGGAACAGGGCCGTTATCTGGACCGCTGAGGTCCGTTGCCAGCCCTTGCCAAGGTGACTCCTTCCCATCTGCCTGTCACGTCCTGTGCCCTTTTCCCGGTCGCCTCCCGTCTCTTTTACCTTGCCATCCTGACATGGAGTGGTTGATGCTGCCCGGTCGGGGACAGGCCCACCGCCGGGTGGGGTCGACAGGCCTGGATCGCCATTGAAGAGCGGACAGACTGCACAGCAGGTGAGGTGATCGCCGGTTTATTAACGCAAAGAGACATGCCAGAATGCGCGGCGTTTGTCTGCCCGCGCTCGCAACGGGTTGTCCGATCACCGTCTCTGTCTTATTCCCAGGGTGTTTGCATGCTGCTACTCATCGACAACTACGACTCCTTTACCTGGAACCTGGTGCAATACTTCGGCGCTCTGGGGCAAGAGGTGGTGGTCAGGCGCAACGATGAGCTGAGCCTGGAGGAGATAGCCCGGCTTGCACCCCGCCATCTGGTGATCTCTCCCGGCCCCTGCACGCCAAACGAGGCGGGCATCTCTTTGGCCGCCATCTCCCGTTTTGCCGGCGAGATCCCCATCCTCGGCGTCTGTCTCGGCCATCAGTCGCTGGCACAGGCCTTTGGTGCCCGGGTGGTGCGTGCCCGTCAGGTGATGCACGGCAAGACTTCTCTCATCCGTCACAAAGGGGAGGGGGTGTTCAAGGGGCTCAACAACCCGCTGCGGGTGACCCGCTATCATTCTCTGGTGGTGGAGGCGGCGTCGCTGCCCGACTGTTTTGAGGTCACCGCCTGGAGCGAACATGCCGACGGCAGCCAGGACGAGATCATGGGGCTGCGGCATAAAACACTGGCGCTGGAGGGAGTGCAGTTCCATCCGGAAAGCATCTTGAGCGAACAGGGGCACCAGTTGCTGGCCAACTTTTTGGCCGTTTCCTGAAAAAATTGCGATGTCTGTCTCAAAACCGTCATGAGGCAAAAAAAAATTTCCCTGAGACTTTATTCACCCTCCTCCCTGTCCAAATTATCTCTTGCCAACACCCCCTGAGCCGTTATGCAATGCGGTTGCCTAAAATCTCAAAGGCAATCGAACATTGTTCCTTATAGGCGGTTAAGTTACAGACTTTTTACTTTTTTTCTGTGATAATTCCGCCACGTTTACACGGATTTAACTTTTGGGCGGTGGATTATTCTGCCGCGAGATAGCAGGAGAGCAATATGTCAGAGTTGTTGGCAGTGACACGTGAAGTGTTTGATGAAGTGATGGTTCCCAACTATGCGCCGGCCAAAATCATCCCGGTGCGCGGCGAGGGGTCACGTGTCTGGGATCAGGAAGGCCGCGAGTATGTGGATTTCGCGGGCGGGATCGCGGTCAATGGCCTGGGCCATTGCCATCCCAAACTGGTCGAGGCCCTGAAATCCCAGGGTGAGAAGCTGTGGCACCTCTCCAACGTGATGACCAACGAGCCGGCCCTGCGCCTGGCCAAGAAACTGGTCGCCGCCACCTTCGCCGAGAAGGTCTATTTCTGCAACTCCGGTGCCGAAGCGAACGAAGCGGCCCTCAAGCTGGCCCGCCGCTACGCCATCGAGAAGTTCGGGGCCCACAAGACCCAGATCATCGCCTTCCACCAGGGCTTCCACGGCCGTACCTTCTTTACCGTCAGCGTCGGCGGCCAGGCTACCTACTCCGATGGCTTCGGTCCCAAGCCTGCCGACATCACCCACGTCGCCTACAACAACCTGGAGGAGCTGGCTGCCGTCATCTCCGACAACACCTGCGCCGTGGTGATGGAGCCGCTGCAGGGCGAGGGTGGCATCATCAGCCCCACCGACGAGTTTGCCAAGGGCGTGCGCGAGTTGTGCGACAAGCACAATGCCCTGCTGATCTATGACGAAGTGCAATCCGGTGTCGGTCGTACCGGCGAGCTGTTTGCCTATATGGGTCTGGGCATCACCCCGGACATCCTCACCAGCGCCAAGGCGCTGGGCGGCGGCTTCCCCATCGGGGCCATGCTGACCACCACCGAGATCGCCTCCCACCTGAAAGTGGGCACTCACGGCTCCACCTACGGCGGCAACCCGCTGGCGTGTGCCGTGGCCGAGGCGGTGATCGACGTGGTCAACACCCCGGCAGTGCTGAGCGGCATCAAGCAGCGCGAGCAGCTGTTCCGCGCAGGGCTGGAAGCCATCAACGCCAAGTACCACTGCTTCAGCGAAGTGCGCGGCAAGGGCCTGCTGCTGGGCGCCGTGCTCAACGATGACTTCAAGGGCCGCTCCCGCGACTTCCTGCTGGCCTCCATCGATCAGGGTCTGATGGCGCTGGTTGCCGGTACCAACGTGGTGCGTTTTGCTCCCTCCCTGGTGATCCCGGAAGCGGACATCAAGGAAGGGCTGGCCCGGTTCGAGAAAGCGGTCGCTCAGGTGGTCAACGCCTGATCCAAATTGAGGTGGGGAGCCCTCCCGGCAGGAGCCGGGACCCCACCTGTCGTCAATGAAAGGGAGTTGTCATTTATGTTGGTTATCCGTCCTATCGAGCAGCGCGACTTCGCCGGCCTCAAGACCTGTGCCATCGAATCCGGCACCGGCATGACATCCTTGCCGGTCAACGACGAGCTGCTGCAACGCAAGATCGATGCCTCGACCCAGACCTTCCTGGACAAGCCCGCCGGCAAGGGCGAGTGCCTCTATTTCTTCGTGGCCGAGGATCTGGAGACCGGGGAGATGGTCGGTACCTGCGCCATCGACGCGGCGGTCGGCCTGTCCCAGGCGTTCTACAACTATCACATCGGCAAGGTGGTGCACTCCTCCCCCAAGCTCGGCATCTACAATGTCGTGGAAACCCTCACCCTCTCCAACGACTACACCGGCAATTCCGAGCTCTGCACCCTGTTTCTGCGTGAATGCGCCCGCGAGGGGCTCAACGGCCGTCTGCTCTCCAAGCACCGTTTCCTGTTCATGGCCGAACACCCCGAGCTGTTTGACAGTACCGTCTTTGCCGAGATGCGTGGTGTCTCCGATGGCAACGGCCACAGCCCCTTCTACGAGTGGCTGCAAAAACATTTCTTCTCGATGGATTTTCCCACCGTCGACTATCTGACCGGCATCGGCAAGAAGCGCTTCATCGCCGAGCTGATGCCCAAGTACCCCATCTACGTCAATCTGCTGAGCAACGAGGCGCGCGCCGTCATCGGCAAGACCCACGAAAAGACCCGGCCTGCCCTCAAGATGCTGCAGGATGAGGGGTTCGTGAATCGCGGTTATGTCGACATCTTCGACGCCGGCCCCACCGTCGAATGCGAGGTGAAGAACATTCGCAGCGTGCGCCGCAGCCAGAAGCTGGCGGTGCTGGTGGGTGAGCCCATCGGTGGCCATACCTACCTCATCTGCAACACCAGGTTCGAGCAATACCGCGCCTGCTACGGCAACATCCGGGTCGATCTGGACAAGCACGAAGCCATCATTCCGCCCAAGATGGCGGCCGCCCTCAAGGTGGAAAATGGCGACATGGTGCGCGTCGTCGATCTGGATTGACCCGCCCCGCAGCACAGCATTGAGACAGGCTGCCGAGGCGGCCTGCGTACCCACAGGGAGTGAATTGATGATGTCTTTAGTCCAGTTTATCGATGGCCAGTGGCTGGCCGGTGAAGGCAAGCCGTTCGAATCCATCGACCCGGCCAAAAACGAGCTGATCTGGCGTGGTGAGGCGGCAAGCCAGTCCCAGGTGGATGCGGCCGTCAAGGCGGCCCGCACGGCCTTCTACCATTGGTCCGATCTGGCCCTTGAAGAGCGCCTTGCCATCGTGCGCCGCTATGCCGACCTGCTCGGCGAGCACAAGGAGGCGCTGGCCCTGACCATCGCCCGTGAAACCGGCAAGCCCCTGTGGGAGACCCGCACCGAAGTGGCGGCCATGCAGGGCAAGATTGCCATCTCCATCCGTGCCCATGACGAGCGCACCGGCACGGTGGAAAACCCCATGCCGGGCGCCAAGGCGTTCGTGCGCCACAAGCCCCATGGCGTCGTGGCCGTGTTCGGCCCCTACAACTTCCCGGGCCACCTGCCCAACGGCCACATTGTGCCGGCGCTCATCGCCGGCAATGCGGTCGTGTTCAAGCCTTCCGAGCTGACCCCCATGGTGGCTGAAGCCATGGTCAAGGTGTGGCAGGAGGCGGGGCTGCCCAAGGGGGTGCTCAACTTGGTGCAGGGGGAGGTCGACACCGGCAAGGCGCTGGCCGGCAACCCGGACATCGACGGCCTCTTCTTCACCGGTTCCTCCCGTACCGGCCACTTCCTGCATCAGCAGTTTGCCGGCCAGCCGGGCAAGATCCTGGCACTGGAGATGGGGGGCAACAACCCGCTGATCGTGAAAGATGTGAGCGACATCGACGGCGCCGTCCATGCCATCGTGCAGTCCGCCTTCATTACCTCCGGCCAGCGTTGCACCTGCTCGCGCCGTCTGTTTGTCGAGCGCGGCGAGCGGGGCGATGCCCTGGTCAAGCGCCTGGTGGAGGTGGTCGGCCAGATCAAGGTCGGCTTCTATGACGCCGCCGAGCAGCCGTTCATGGGCGCCATGATCAGCGAGAAGGCCGCACTCGGCATGGTCGAGGCGCAAGCCAACCTGCAGCGCCTCGGTGGCGAAAGCCTGCTTGCCCTCAAGCACCTGGAAGCGGGCACCGGCTTTGTCTCCCCGGGCATCATCGACGTGACCGCGGTCAGCGCGCTGCCGGATGAAGAGTACTTCGGCCCGCTGCTGCAGCTCATTCGCTACGACGACTTCGATGCGGCCATCGAGAAGGCGAACGCCACCAGTTTCGGTCTCTCGGCCGGCCTGCTCGGTGACAACGAAGCGGACTGGAACCACTTCTTCAAGCGCATCCGTGCCGGTATCGTCAACTGGAACAAGCCCATCACCGGCGCCTCCAGTGCCGCCCCCTTCGGCGGCATCGGTGCCTCCGGCAACCACAGAGCGAGCGCCTACTATGCCGCCGACTACTGTGCTTACCCGGTCGCCTCCGTCGAAGACAGCAAGGCTGCTATGCCGGATCAGCTGTCTCCCGGTCTGACCTTCTGATAACAAGAAAATAAAAGAGGGGCACTGAACAGGTGCCCCTGTCTGTACCCGCAATCAAAGGAAAGAGAGATGCAAAAGGATATCGACACCCTGTTTGGCCATCTGTGGGACAACTACATTCAGGTCACCCCCAGTGCTCACAAGGTTCATCAACTGCTGGGCGGCGGTGCCCCCATCATCAACGATCACGTGGCGTTTCGGACCTACAACCTGCCCAAGCTCGGTCTCGAGAAACTGGCGGCCCACTTCCGCGCCCTGGGGTATGAAGAGAAGGGCGAGTATGTATTCAAGGCCAAGAAGCTCTATGCCAAACACTTCGAGCATAAAGATCCTGATGCGCCCAAGGTGTTCATCAGCGAGCTGAAGGTGGAAGAGCTCTCCGAAGGTGCCCAGGCCATCATCCACAAGCTGGTGGATCAGGTACCCGATCACCTCACCGACACCCCGGCCTTCCTCTACGCCGGCGCGCCCTGGCAGGTCTCCCACACCGACTACCAGACCCTGCTGGCAGAGAGCGAGTATGCCGCCTGGATGGCCGCCTGGGGTTATCGTGCCAACCACTTCACCGTCAACATCAACCGCCTGAAGGACTTCGACACCATCCAGCAGGTGAATGCGGCGCTCAAGGCGGCAGGCTTCGTGCTCAACACCGTTGGCGGCGAGGTGAAGGGCGATCCCGAGGTGATGCTGGAGCAATCCTCCACCATGGCAGACAAGGCCGAGGTGCCCTTCAGCGACGGCGTGCGCACCATCCCGAGCTGCTTCTACGAGTTTGCCCTGCGCTACCCGCAGGCCGACGGCGTGCTCTACCCTGGCTTCGTCGAAGCGTCGGCCGACAAGATCTTCGAATCCACCAACGCCATGTAATGGCCGCCATGAAAACAACGCCCCGCCTGGGGTAATGCCGATCAGTTAAGGATCCATTGACCGATCCTCAGGCTGTGTAAGAATCCGAAACTCCTTGTTGGGTTTCGGATTTTTTTATGCGTATCGACCAAGCTCTCGACTTCATTCACGCCTGTCCTCCCGGAAAGTTTGAGTCCC